>NZ_JBHWZJ010000022.1:0-41077 GCF_042728415.1 Streptomyces sp. NPDC060198
CCCCCGGGGTGGGGCACGGCGTGGTGGGGCACGGCACGTAAAGCGATTGAGCCGCGGGAGGTCCCGTGGCAGGCTCGCCCACCGGTGCCCGGATCGCCGCGTGCGCGACAGCGTCCGGTGTCCCGGACGCCGCGATCGTCCTGGAGGACCGGTTGGCATCGATCAAGAAGTTCCAAGTCACCTTCGACTGCGCGGAACCCGAGCGCGTCGCCCGGTTCTGGTGCGAGGTGCTGGGGTACGTCGTACCGCCGCCGCCGGAGGGGTTCGCCGACCGGGACGGCTACGACCGCTCGCTGCCGCCCGAGCGCCGGGGCGCGGCGTTCGCCTGCGTGGATCCCACGGGGGTGGGCCCGCGACTGTTCTTCCAGCGCGTTCCCGAGGGCCGGGTCGTCAAGAACAGGGTCCACCTCGACGTACGGGCCGGCACCGGGCTCGTGGGTGACGAGCGCCTGGCCGTACTCGAAGCGGAGTGTGCCCGGCTGGTCGCGCTCGGCGCGGTGTGCGTACAGGTCATGCGCGCCGACGGCTTCGACGAGTCCTGCATCGCGATGCGGGACATCGAGGGCAACGAGTTCTGCCTCGACTGAGGGGCCGGGCCCGGCGTGGCGGTGCCCACCGGGAGCCGCGCCGCTTCCCGGCTTCCCGCGCGTCCGTGCGTGCCCGAGCCGGTCTTCGCCTCGGACCCCGCGACGTCTCCGCGAGGGGCGGGCCGGGGACGGGCCGGCGTTCCGGCGGTTCCGGCGGTTCCGGCGCACGAGAAAGGGCCTGATCAGCATTTCTGCTGGTCAGACCCTCTGTCCGGAAGTGCCCCCGGCAGGATTCGAACCTGCGCACCCGGCTCCGGAGGCCGATGCTCTATCCCCTGAGCTACGGGGGCGTATCGCGGTGTTGCTCTGCGACGGGTGAAACACTACCAGCTCGCGGGGGGTGTCCGTGAACGGGTATTCCCGCGGCGCCGGGTGATGCGCGTACGCGAGGGAGCGGGGCGGCCCGGTCCCGGGGCGGAAGTGGGCAAAACCCGGACGCGGCCCCGGGGACGCACCTACTCTCGAAAGGTGTCAGGGGCGTACGGCCGCGTGCTTGTTGTGGACGACAACAAGGTCATCCGGCATCTGATCAGGGTCAACCTGGAGCTTGAGGGCTTCGAGGTCGTGACCGCGGCCGACGGTGTCGAGTGCCTGGACGTCGTGCACCGCGTGCGGCCCGACGTGATCACCCTCGACGTCGTGATGCCCCGGCTCGACGGCCCCCGGACCGCCGCTCGGCTGCGCGAGGACCCCCGTACCAGCGCCATTCCGGTCGCGATCATCAGCGCCTGCACCCCGTACGAGGCGGACCGGGGCGTCGCCGCCGGGGTGGAGGCGTTCCTGGCGAAGCCGTTCGAGCCCAGCGAGCTGGTCCGGCTGGTGCGCCGCCTCGCGCTGCCCCCGGAGCCCTCCGCGGTGGACGGCGGCTGCGGCGCCGGACGGGCCGCCGGCGCCGCCCGCTGAGCGCACCCCGCCCCGGCGGGCGCCGGCCCGGTGCCCGCATGGCGAAACGCGGTCGCAGAGGGCCCCCCTCTCTCCCCTAGGCTGGTCCCGTGACCCCCGCCGACCTCTCCAGGACCGTGCTGCACGCCGTGCGCCGCGCGGTCGACGAGGATGCCCTGCGGGTGGCGGTGCCCGCGCGCGTACGGGTGGAGCGGACCCGGCCCGGCGGCAGCGGGGACTACGCCTGCGCCGTCGCCCTCCAGCTGGCCCGTCCGGCCGCACTGCCCGCGCACGAGGTCGCCCGCATCCTCAAGGACCGCATCGCGGCAGAGCCCGGGATCGGCCGGGTCGAGATCACCGGACCCGGCTTCCTCAACCTCACGCTCGACGCCTCTGCCGACGGAGCCGCCCGCGTCGCCCTCGTGCGCGAGGTGGCGTCGCGCGGGACGGAGTACGGCCACGGGACGGCGCTGCGCGGCGAGGCACCCCTGCTGACGTACGCGGCCGAGGTCCGGGCCGCCGTCACCGCCGACGCCGTGGCCGCGCTGCTGCGGTCGCAGGGCGCAGCCCCGCGCACCGCCACGGCCGGACCCGCCGACTCCGCGTGGAGCGGCCTCGGGGTCACCCCCGGCGCGGCCTCCGCGCCCGCCGGGGACGGCCCGTCCGCGGAAGCGGGCGAGGCGACCGTGATCCGGCCCGTGCCCGCCGGGGTGCCTGCCGCCGACCTGCTCGTACGCCTCGGTCCGGACGCCGCCCGCTGGGGGCTGCTGCGGGCCGCCGGCCACGACCGGGCCGCGCTCGACGGCGGACTCCTGGTCCAGAGCGCCGCCAACCCGCTCTTCCTGGTCCGCTACGCCCGCGCCCGCGCCCACGCCGTCACCCGGGCCGCCCGCGAGCTCGGCGTCCTCGCCGCGCCCGAGGCGTACGTCGCGCCCGAGGCGTTCGCCGCGCCCGAGGCGTACGTCGCGCCCGACGGGTACGGGGACGGCGCCCGGGACCGTACCGCCCCGGACCGCGGTGCCCCGTTCGGCGAGCCGGCCGCCCTCGCGCTGACCGCCCTCCTCGCCGACCATCCGGTGGTCCTGCTCGCCGCCGCCCGGCACCGCGCGCCCGACCGGCTCGCCCGCCACCTCGAAGCCGTCGCGCACGCCTTCTTCGACTTCCACGACGCCTGCCCGCCGCTCCCCGCCGGGGACGAGAAACCCTCGGCCGCCCACCGCTCCCGGCCGGCCCTCGCCGAGGCCGCCGGTACGGTGCTGGCCGGCGGCCTGTCCCTGCTCGGTATCAGTGCGCCCCTACATCTTTGAGACCCGAGAGACCTGAGAGAACCGAACGATGAGCCGATCCGCCCACCCCGCCGGACCCCGTCACGCCGATGTGGTCCCCGAGGGGCACTACGCCGCCCCGCCCGCCGACCTGAACGTCCTGGACGAGAAGGTCTGGTCGCGCACCGTCACCCGTGACGCCGAGGGCGCCCTCACCGTCGGCGGCATCGAAGTCGCCCGGCTCGCGGAGGAGTTCGGCACCCCCGCGTACTTCCTCGACGAGGCCGACTTCCGGGCCCGCTGCCGTGCCTGGGCCGACGCCTTCGGCGCCGACGCCGACGTCTACTACGCGGGCAAGGCGTTCCTCTCCCGCGCGATCGTGCGCTGGCTCCGCGAGGAGGGGCTCAACCTCGACGTCTGTTCCGGTGGTGAGCTGACCACCGCGCTGGACGCCGGGATGCCCGCCGAGCGCATCGCCTTCCACGGCAACAACAAGACGGTCGACGAGATCGAGCGGGCCGTGGAGGCCGGTGTCGGCCGGATCGTCCTCGACTCCTTCCAGGAGATCGTCCGCGTCGCGCACGCCGCCCAGCGGCTCGGCAAGCGTCAGCGGGTGCAGATCCGGGTCACCGTCGGGGTGGAGGCACACACCCACGAGTTCATCGCCACCGCGCACGAGGACCAGAAGTTCGGGATCGCGCTGGCCGGTGGCCAGGCGGCCGAGGCGGTACGCCGCGCCCTCACGCTGGACGGTCTGGAGCTCACCGGCATCCACTCCCACATCGGCTCGCAGATCTTCGACATGGCCGGTTTCGAGGTCTCCGCCCGCCGGGTGGTCCAGCTCCTCGCCGAGGTGCGCGACGAGCACGGCGTCGAGCTCTCCGAGATCGACCTCGGCGGCGGCCTGGGCATCGCCTACACCTCCGACGACGACCCGCGCGAGCCGCACGAGATCGCCAAGGCGCTCGGCGACATCGTCACCCGCGAGTGCGAGGCCTCGGGTCTCGCCACCCCCCGGATCTCCGTCGAGCCGGGGCGCGCCATCGTGGGCCCCACCGCCTTCACCCTCTACGAGGTCGGCACGATCAAGCCGCTCGAAGGGCTGCGCACGTACGTCAGTGTCGACGGCGGGATGTCCGACAACATCCGGACCGCGCTCTACGACGCCGAGTACAGCGTCGCGCTCGTCTCCCGCAGCTCCGACGCCGAACCGATGCTGGTCCGGGTCGTCGGCAAGCACTGTGAGAGCGGCGACATCGTGGTGAAGGACGCGTTCCTGCCGGCCGACCTGGCACCCGGCGACCTGATCGCCGTACCGGCCACCGGCGCCTACTGCCGGTCCATGGCGAGCAACTACAACCACGCACTCCGCCCGCCCGTCGTCGCCGTGCGCGACGGACGGGCGCGCGTCATCGTCCGACGTGAAACGGAGGAAGATCTCCTGCGTCTCGATGTCGGCTGATGAAATAGATGTCTCAGAATCCGGACGGGTGACAGAATCGCCCGTCCGGTGAGTGAGACTGGTCCACATATCAAACGCAGGAGAAACGAGGTCGGATGATGCGTACGCGTCCGCTGAAGGTGGCGCTGCTGGGCTGTGGTGTGGTCGGCTCAGAGGTGGCGCGCATCATGACGACGCACGCCGACGACCTCGCCGCGCGCATCGGCGCGCCGGTCGAGCTCGCCGGCGTCGCCGTCCGCCGGCCCTCGAAGGTGCGCGAGGGGATCGATCCCGCGCTCATCACCACCGACGCCACGGCCCTGGTCGAACGGGGCGACATCGACGTCGTGATCGAGGTCATCGGCGGCATCGAGCCGGCCCGCACCCTCATCACCTCCGCCTTCGAGCACGGCGCGAGCGTCGTCTCCGCCAACAAGGCGCTCCTGGCCGAGGACGGCACGGCTCTGCACGCCGCCGCCGAGAAGCACGGCCGCGACCTGTACTACGAGGCGGCCGTCGCCGGGGCCATCCCGCTGGTGCGTCCGCTGCGCGAGTCCCTCGCCGGCGACAAGGTCAACCGGGTGCTCGGCATCGTCAACGGCACGACCAACTTCATCCTCGACAAGATGGACACCAGCGGAGCCGGTTACTCCGAGGCGCTCGACGAGGCCACCGCCCTCGGCTACGCGGAAGCCGACCCGACCGCCGACGTCGAGGGCTTCGACGCCGCCGCGAAGGCCGCGATCCTCGCCGGGATCGCCTTCCACACCCGGGTGAAGATCGGCGAGGTGCACCGCGAGGGCATCACCGAGGTCACCGCCGCCGACATCGCCTCCGCCCGCCGTATGGGCTGCACCGTCAAGCTCCTCGCCATCTGCGAGCGGGCGGCGGACGGGCAGTCGGTCACCGCGCGCGTCCACCCCGCGATGATCCCGCTCAGCCACCCGCTGGCCTCCGTCCGCGAGGCGTACAACGCCGTCTTCGTCGAGGCCGAGGCTGCCGGGCAACTGATGTTCTACGGCCCCGGCGCCGGCGGTTCGCCGACCGCCTCGGCGGTCCTGGGCGACCTCGTCGCCGTCTGCCGGAACAAGCTCAACGGGGCCACCGGCCCCGGTGAGTCCGCTTACACGCGCCTCCCCGTCAGCCCGATGGGTGAGGTCGTGACGCGCTACCACATCAGCCTCGACGTCGCCGACAAACCGGGTGTTCTCGCCCAGGTCGCCACGGTCTTCGCCGAGCAGGGCGTGTCGATCGATACCGTTCGTCAGCAGAGCCGTAATTCAGGCAGCGGCGACGAGGTCGCCGTCGAGCAGGGCGGCGGCGGGCGCCGGGTGGACACGAGTGGCGAGGCTTCTCTCGTCGTCGTCACCCACCGCGCGCCCGACGCCGCCCTCTCGGCGACCGTCGGAGCACTGCGCAAGCTCGACACCGTGCGCGGTGTCGCCAGCATCATGCGTGTTGAAGGGGAGTAAGGACCCATGACCAGCAAGGGCACCCACCAGTGGCGGGGCATCATCGAGGAGTACCGGGACCGCCTTCCGGTCACGAGCACGACGCCGGTCGTCTCTCTCGGTGAGGGTGGTACGCCGCTCGTATCGGCGCAGGTTCTCTCCGAGCGCACGGGCTGCGAGGTGTACCTCAAGGTCGAGGGCGCCAACCCCACCGGTTCGTTCAAGGACCGGGGCATGACCATGGCCATCACCCGGGCCAAGGAGGAGGGCGCGCAGGCCGTCATCTGCGCCTCCACCGGCAACACCTCCGCCTCCGCCGCCGCGTACGCGGTGCGCGCCGGGATGGTCTGCGCCGTCCTCGTACCGCGGGGCAAGATCGCGCTCGGCAAGATGGGCCAGGCGCTCGTGCACGGCGCCAAGATCCTCCAGGTCGACGGCAACTTCGACGACTGCCTGACGCTGGCCCGCTCGCTGTCGGACAACTACCCGGTGGCGCTCGTCAATTCGGTCAACCCGGTCCGCATCGAGGGCCAGAAGACCGCCGCGTTCGAGATCGTCGACGCGCTCGGCGACGCCCCGGACATCCACGTCCTGCCGGTCGGCAACGCGGGCAACATCACGGCCTACTGGAAGGGTTACACCGAGTACGACGGTGACGGCCTGACCACCCACCGGCCGCGCATGTGGGGCTTCCAGGCCTCCGGTTCCGCGCCCATCGTGCGCGGCGAGATCGTGAAGGACCCGGCGACGATCGCCACCGCG
Source organism: Streptomyces sp. NPDC060198 (assembly GCF_042728415.1). Lineage (NCBI taxonomy): Bacteria > Bacillati > Actinomycetota > Actinomycetes > Kitasatosporales > Streptomycetaceae > Streptomyces > Streptomyces sp. NPDC060198. The sequence goes on from NZ_JBHWZJ010000022.1 coordinate 6,389, forward strand.
ATCCGGATCGGCAACCCGGCGTCCTGGAACTACGCGCTGGCCGCCCGGGACGAGTCCGGAGGCTTCATCGACGAAGTGACGGACCGTCAAATCCTTTCCGCCTACCGCCTGTTGGCCGCGCAGGAGGGAGTCTTCGTGGAGCCCGCCTCGGCCGCCTCCGTCGCCGGTCTGCTCAAGGCCGCCGAAGAGGGCAAGGTCGACCCCGGCCAGCGGATCGTCTGCACCGTCACCGGCAACGGCCTCAAGGACCCCGACTGGGCCGTCGCGGGCGCACCGCAGCCGGTCACCGTCCCGGTCGACGCCGCCACCGCCGCGGAGAAGCTCGGTCTCGCCTGAGCCCCGTCCGCACGCGGTGACCCGGTTACGGGGCCCCGCACCGACACCGCACCGCCCGGCAGGCGAAACACCGCCGGGCGGTGCGGCGCACACCGGCCCGGTAGGGCCCAACCGCCCTGTCCGGGGCGGAGAGCGCAGGGGATGCGTGCGACACGCATCGTGCGCCTCCCATGCGCCCTATGTCGCCACAGAACCTTCCTTCGATAAGCTGTACGTGACCGGCAGCGCCGTTACGGCCCTGTCCCCGTCGTCGTGCCGTGGTCGTGGGGTCCACCACCGGAAGCACCGCCGCCCGGAAGTCGTCTTCCGGCCGACCGGACTCCCGCGTCACCCCGCCGCCGCAGAGTCGCCCGCACGCACCGCATCCCCGCCCCAAGGAGTCCACCAGCCGATGGCCGGTCCCGCGTTCCGAGCCGCCGCCGTCAGGGTGCGCGTCCCCGCCACCAGCGCCAATCTGGGCCCGGGCTTCGACGCCCTCGGCCTTTCGCTGGGCCTCTACGACGACGTCGTCGTCCGGGTCGCCGACTCCGGTCTGCACATCGACATCGCCGGCGAGGGCGCCGACACCCTGCCCCGCGACGAGTCGCACCTGCTCGTACGCTCGATGCGCACCGCCTTCGACCTCCTCGGCGGACAGCCGCGCGGGCTGGAAATCGTCTGCGCCAACCGCATTCCGCACGGCCGCGGCCTCGGCTCCTCCTCCGCCGCCATCTGCGCCGGCATCGTCGCCGCCCGTGCGGTGACGACCGGCGGCGAGGCCCGCCTGGACGACGCCGCGCTGCTGGAGCTGGCCACCGAGATCGAGGGCCACCCGGACAACGTCGCCGCCTGCCTCCTCGGCGGATTCACCCTCGCCTGGATGGACGGCGGGGCGGCCCGCGCGATCCGGATGGACCCGGCCGCCGCGGTCGTGCCGGTGGTCTTCGTGCCGGGCAGGCCGGTGCTCACCGAGACCGCCCGCGGACTGCTGCCGCGCCAGGTCCCGCACGTCGACGCGGCCGCCAACGCCGGTCGCGCCGCGCTGCTCGTGGAGGCGCTGACCCGGCGCCCCGAGCTGCTGCTGGCCGCCACCGAGGACCGGCTCCACCAGGAGTACCGGGAACCGGCGATGCCGGAGAGCCTCGAACTGGTGCACCGGCTGCGCGCGGACGGGGTGCCCGCCGTCATCTCCGGTGCGGGGCCCACGGTTCTGGCTCTCACGGAAGAGGGCGCCGCCGACAAGGTGGCCCGCCTCGCGGGCGAGGGCTGGGCCGCGAACAAGCTCGCGCTCGACGGTCCCGGCGCGTGCGTACTGCCGCTCGCACCGTAAGCAGAGGGATTGCCGGTGACAGAGAGGGGGAATATTTGTTGGAGCCGGTAGTGTTAATCTCAAGTCGGCAATCGACGTCCCAGCGACGCGTTGCTTCGTGTCCCCTTCAGGGACCACCTTTCTTCCGGGAGCCTCCCCAACTGCCTGATCAGCCTGTCTGAGCAGTTTCGAGCACGCTCCGGAACCGGCACGACACCCCTCGTTCGTCCATGAGTGGGCCGAGCAGGGGGAGCTCGCGTCGGACCCCGCACGTTCCTCTCTCCGCCGCACCGGCGGACCACCGCCCCGGCACGGTCCGCGATCGAAAAGATCACCAACCGAATGCCGGACAGCACAACCGGTCGCCGAGCCAGAAGGCCGACGTCCGCTCCAGGGAAGGACCCTTCGTGAGCGACACCACCGATCTGATGGGCGTGACTGCCGACAAGAGCGTCGACAGCGCCGCGCCCGCCGAAGGTGCTGCCTCTGGCACCACCGCACGGCGCCGCCGCTCCGGCACCGGCCTTGACGGCATGGTCCTGGCCGAGCTGCAGCAGGTCGCGTCCGGCCTCGGCATCAGGGGCACCGCGCGTATGCGCAAGAGCCAGCTGATCGAGGTCATCAAGGAGGCGCAGGCCGGCAAGGCCCCCGCCGCCAAGGCCGCCGCCAAGGCGCCCGCCGCCGGTACGGACGCGGAGAGCAAGCCCAAGCGTCGCGCGACCTCCAAGGCACGCACGGGCGACGAGGCCGCCGCCCCGGCCGAGAAGCCGGCCGCGCAGCAGCAGATCGACATCCCCGGCCAGCCCGCCAGCGACGACCAGCCCGCGGGCGAGCGCCGCCGTCGGCGTGCCACCGCGCAGGCCGGTGCTCCCGAGGCGAAGGCCGAGCCGAAGCAGGACGAGCGCGTCGCGGAGAAGCAGGACGACCGCGCCGAGGCCAAGGCCGACGCCCGTGCCGAGTCGGCCGCCGACACCGCCGAGGGCCGTCGCGGCGACCGTCAGGACCGCCAGCGCGGTGACCGCCGGGACCGTCAGCGCGACCGTCGTGGCAAGGGTGACGACCAGGGCCAGCAGCGCCAGGGCCAGGGCCAGTCGCAGCGCCAGGGCCAGGGCCAGAGCCAGAGCCAGGGACAGAGTGGCGGCCAGGGGCAGGGCCAGCAGCACCGTGACAACGGTCCGCAGGACGACTTCGACGACGAGGGCGGCCGTCGTGGCCGTCGTGGCCGCTACCGCGACCGCCGTGGCCGTCGTGGCCGCGAGGACTTCGTCAGCGACGTGCCGGTCGCCGACGACGACGTCCTGATCCCCGTCGCGGGCATCTTGGACATCCTCGACAACTACGCGTTCATCCGGACCTCCGGCTACCTCCCGGGTCCGAACGACGTGTACGTCTCGCTCGCCCAGGTCCGCAAGAACGGCCTGCGCAAGGGTGACCACGTCACCGGTGCCGTGCGCCAGCCCAAGGACGGCGAGCGCCGCGAGAAGTTCAACGCTCTCGTGCGCCTCGACACCGTCAACGGCATGGCGCCCGAATCCGGCCGCGGACGCCCGGAGTTCCAGAAGCTGACGCCGCTGTACCCGCAGGACCGGCTCCGCCTGGAGACCGACTCCAACGTCCTGACGACGCGGATCATCGACTTGGTCGCGCCGATCGGCAAGGGCCAGCGAGGCCTGATCGTGGCTCCGCCGAAGACCGGTAAGACCATGATCCTCCAGGCGATCGCCAACGCGATCACGGTCAACAGCCCGGAGTGCCACCTGATGGTCGTCCTCGTGGACGAGCGTCCGGAAGAGGTCACCGACATGCAGCGGTCGGTGAAGGGCGAGGTCATCTCCTCGACCTTCGACCGCCCCGCCGAGGACCACACCACCGTCGCCGAACTGGCCATCGAGCGGGCCAAGCGCCTGGTCGAGCTGGGTCACGACGTGGTCGTCCTGCTCGACTCCATCACCCGCCTGGGCCGCGCGTACAACCTCGCGGCACCGGCCTCCGGCCGCATCCTGTCCGGTGGTGTCGACTCGACCGCGCTGTACCCGCCGAAGCGCTTCTTCGGTGCCGCGCGCAACATCGAGGACGGCGGCTCGCTGACCATCCTGGCCACCGCGCTCGTCGAGACCGGCTCGCGCATGGACGAGGTGATCTTCGAGGAGTTCAAGGGCACCGGCAACATGGAGCTCAAGCTCGACCGGAAGCTCTCGGACAAGCGCATCTTCCCGGCCGTCGACGTCGACGCGTCCAGCACCCGCAAGGAAGAGATCCTGCTGGGCAGCGACGAGCTGGCCATCACCTGGAAGCTGCGCCGGGTCCTGCACGCGCTCGACCAGCAGCAGGCGATCGAGCTTCTGCTGGACCGGATGAAGAAGACTTCGTCCAACGCGGAGTTCCTGCTCCAGATCCAGAAGACGACGCCGTCGCCGGGCAACAACAACGACTGACGTCCGCAAAGAAGTTGCACAGAACCGCCCCCGTCGCACCCGCGGCGGGGGCGGTTTCTTCGTCTCCGAGACGTTCACCACACTCAGGGTGACCGCCCACGGGGTGCGAAAAAGCGTGCAGGAGGCACGAAACCGCAGGTGAGCGCGGTGTCACCGGCAGTTCTCCAGGTCCGCCTCCCACCCGTTCGGCCGTACGGTGGTCACAGGGCGTCGTGGCACCCTTCTTGGTGCTTCGGCGTCCATCCGAGAGACGACCCGACCGTGCCGGGACCACTCCGGCAGGGGGGAGCAGGGAGCAGCGGGGAACCGGGAACGAGGAACACCCATGAGCGAGCAGAGCAGCAGAGGTACGGGCCGCATACGCGGCACCGGCGGGCGGCGCAGAAAGCCGTCCCGCCGGCGCCGGGTGAAGACCGTGGTGGCCTGGGCGGCGGCCGGGGTCGTGGTCCTCGGCGGATCGGGACTCGCCTACGCCTACTTCGCGCTCGACGGCAACCTCAAGGGCGTCGACATCAACGCCGCTCTCGGCACCGACCGCCCCGACGACGTCGACGACGGCTCCGAGGACATCCTGGTGCTCGGCTCGGACTCGCGCTCCGGCGCCAACTCCGAGTACGGCGCGGACCAGGGCACCGCCCGTTCGGACACCGCGATGGTCGTGCACGTCAACAAGGGCCACAAGTCCGCCAGTGTCGTCTCGATCCCGCGCGACACCATCGTCGACCGGCCCGCCTGCACCGACCCCGGCACCGGAACGCGGACCCCGGCGGCCACCGGCCAGATGTTCAACTCGGCCTACCAGGTGGGCGGTCCGGCCTGCGCGGTGAAGACCGTCGAGGCGATGTCCGGCATCCGCATGGACCACTACGTCGAGGTCGACTTCACCGGCTTCAAGAAGCTCGTCGACCGGCTGGGCGGTGTCGAGATCACCACCAGCGAGGCGATCGACGACCCCGGCAGCCATCTCGACCTCGCCCCCGGCACGCACACCCTCGACGGCGAGCAGGCCCTCGGCCTGGTGCGTACGCGCAAGAGTGTCGGCGACGGCAGCGACCTCGGGCGCATCCAACTCCAGCAGGCGTTCGTCAAGGCGCTGATGGAACAGGTCAAGTCGGTGGGGCTGTTCACCAACCCCGCCAAGCTGTTCGGAATAGCGAACACCGCCACCAAGGCCATCACCACCGACTCCGACCTCGCCTCGGTGACCAAGCTCACCGGCTTCGCGAGCGGGCTCAAGAACCTCGGCGCCGACGACGTCGACATGGTCACCCTGCCCGTCCAGTACGACCCGGCGGACCCCAACCGGGTGGTCCCCCTGGAGAAGGACGCGCAAGCGGTCTGGAAGGCCCTGCGCGCGGACGCCGCGATCCCGGCCGCCGCCACCGCGAACTCGGCAGGCGACAAGGGCTCCGCGGCTACCGTCGTCGGCTGAGAGCGGTCCGACGAGACGGCCGTCCCCGGGCGGGCGCCCTCCGGCGCCGCGACTCGGCGCGGTCCCGCCCGGTCCCGCCGGGAATAGACCGGCTCGTACCCCGGTTTTGGGAGATACGGCCGGTCCTGGCAGACTGGTACGTCGGCCCCGGTTCACGGACGCGCAATCCGCGCGGACGACCCGGAGCCCTCCCGAAACTAGGAGACACCTTGAAGCGCGACATTCACCCCACGTACGTCGACACGCAGGTCAGCTGCACCTGTGGCGCGTCGTTCACCACCCGGAGCACCATCGACAACGGCACCATCCGTGCCGACGTCTGCTCCGAGTGCCACCCGTTCTACACGGGCAAGCAGAAGATCCTCGACACCGGCGGCCGTGTGGCCCGCTTCGAGGCCCGCTTCGGCAAGGGTGCAGGCTCCGCCGCCAAGTAGCGAGCCACAGCGCCGGTTCTCGGGCGCCCTTTCGGGGGCGGTCGGAACCGGCGTTTTTTCCGGTCGGGTCCGGGGGAGACCCGTGGACCCGACCGGCACCTTCCTCCAGCAGGCCCGTAGAAGTCACCCCCACCCAGGAGCCCGAAGATGTTCGAGGCGGTCGAGGAACTGATCGGTGAGCACACCGATCTCGAGAAGAAGCTCGCCGACCCGTCGGTCCACGCGGATCAGGCCAACGCGCGCAAGCTCAACAAGCGCTACGCGGAGCTGACCCCGATCGTCGCCACGTACCGGTCCTGGAAGGGCACGGGTGACGACATCGTCACCGCCCGCGAGTTCGCCGCCGACGACCCCGACTTCGCGGCCGAGGTCAAGGAACTGGAGAAGCAGCGCGAGGAGCTCACCGAGCGCCTGCGCCTCCTTCTCGTTCCGCGCGACCCGAGCGACGACAAGGACGTACTCCTGGAGATCAAGGCGGGTGCGGGCGGCGACGAGTCGGCCCTGTTCGCCGGTGACCTGCTGCGCATGTACCTCCGCTACGCCGAGCGCATCGGATGGAAGACCGAGATCATCGACTCCACCGAGTCCGAGCTCGGCGGCTACAAGGACGTCCAGGTCGCCGTGAAGACCAAGGGCGGCAACGGCGCCACCGAGCCCGGCCAGGGCGTCTGGGCCCGGATGAAGTACGAGGGCGGCGTGCACCGCGTGCAGCGCGTGCCCTCCACCGAGTCCCAGGGCCGCATCCACACCTCCGCCGCAGGCGTCCTCGTGACCCCCGAGGCCGAGGAGGTCGAGGTCGAGATCCACGCGAACGACCTGCGCATCGACGTGTACCGGTCCTCCGGCCCCGGCGGCCAGTCCGTCAACACCACCGACTCGGCCGTCCGCATCACGCACCTGCCGACCGGCGTCGTCGCCTCCTGCCAGAACGAGAAGAGCCAGCTCCAGAACAAGGAGCAGGCCATGCGCATCCTGCGGTCCCGGCTGCTCGCCGCCGCCCAGGAGGCCGCCGAGCAGGAAGCCTCCGACGTGCGCCGCAGCCAGGTGCGCACCGTCGACCGGTCCGAGAAGATCCGCACGTACAACTTCCCGGAAAACCGGATCTCGGACCACCGCGTCGGCTTCAAGGCGTACAACTTGGACCAGGTCCTCGACGGGGACCTCGACGCGGTGATCCAGGCATGCGTCGACGCCGACTCCGCCGCCAAGCTCGCCAACGCCTGATCCCGCCCGCCCCGCCCGTGAACCCGTACGGAGATCCGCGATGAACCTGCTGCTCGCCGAGGTGGCCCAGGCCACCCAGCGGCTGGCCGACGCCGGTGTCCCCTCGCCGCGATTCGATGCCGAGGAGCTCGCGGCCTTCGTCCACGGAGTCAAGCGGGGCGAACTGCACCGGGTGCCGGACGCGGACTTCGACGCGCGCTACTGGGAGACCATCGCGCGCCGCGAGAACCGCGAACCGCTCCAGCACATCACCGGCCGCGCCTTCTTCCGCTACCTGGAGCTCCAGGTGGGGCCCGGGGTGTTCGTACCCCGCCCGGAGACCGAGTCGGTCGTCGGCTGGGCCATAGACGCGGTCCGCGCGATGGACGTCGTCGAACCGCTGATCGTCGACCTGTGCACCGGCTCCGGCGCCATCGCCCTCGCCATGGCCCAGGAGGTGCCGCGCTCGCGCGTGCACGCCGTGGAGCTGTCCGAGGACGCCCTCACGTGGACCAGGAAGAACGCCGAGGGGTCCAGGGTCACCGTGCACCGCGGAGACGCCCTGAGCGCCCTCCCCGAGCTCGACGGCCAGGTCGACCTGGTGATCTCCAACCCGCCGTACATCCCGCTCACCGAGTGGGAGTACGTGGCGCCCGAGGCCCGCGACCACGACCCGCAGATGGCGCTCTTCTCCGGCGAGGACGGTCTCGACACCATCCGCGGCATCGAGCGCACCGCGCACCGCCTGCTCCGCCCCGGCGGCCTCGTCGTCATCGAACACGCCGACACCCAGGGCGGCCAGGTCCCCTGGATCTTCACCGAGGAACGCGGCTGGGCCGACGCGGCCGACCACCCGGACCTCAACAACCGGCCGCGGTTCGCCACCGCCCGCAAGGCCATGCCGTGACCTGCGCCGCGGCTCCGTGCCCGCACCACCCGCATCCGTACCAGCCCTACCCGTACACGCTTGAGGAGGCCGGCTGATGGCACGGCGATACGACTGCAACGACGCGACCGACCGTACGACCGGGCTGCGTGAAGCCGCCTCGGCGGTACGTCGCGGCGAACTGGTCGTGCTCCCCACCGACACCGTGTACGGGATCGGTGCGGACGCCTTCTCCTCGGAGGCCGTCGCGGACCTGCTCGACGCCAAGGGCCGTGGGCGCAACATGCCCACCCCGGTCCTCATCGGCTCCCCGAACACGCTGCACGGCCTGGTCACCGACTTCTCCGAGCAGGCATGGGAGCTCGTCGACGCCTTCTGGCCCGGCGCCCTCACCCTCGTCGCCAAGCACCAGCCGTCGCTCCAGTGGGACCTCGGCGACACCCGTGGCACCGTCGCCGTCCGGATGCCGCTGCATCCGGTCGCCATCGAGCTGCTCACCGAGGTCGGCCCGATGGCCGTCTCCAGCGCCAACCTCACCGGCCACCCGTCCCCGGAGACCTGTGACGCCGCCCAGGAGATGCTCGGTGACTCCGTCTCCGTCTACCTCGACGGCGGACCGACCCCGGGCAACGTTCCGTCCTCCATCGTCGACGTCACCGGCAAGGTCCCGGTCCTGCTGCGCGCCGGCGCCCTGTCCGTCGAGGAACTGCGCAAGGTGGTACCCGACCTCGAGGTGGCCAATTGACCGCCCCTGAGGGGCGTGGCATAGCGGGGCAGAGAGACCACTTCCGCATTCTCCACGTCAGCACCGGCAACGTCTGCCGCTCGCCCATCACCGAGCGGCTGACCCGCCATGCCCTGGTGGACCGCCTCGGCGATCCCCTCCAGGGCGGCCTCATCGTGGAGAGCGCGGGCACCTGGGGGCACGAGGGCGCCCCCATGGAGGCGAACGCCGAGATCGTCCTCGCCGACTTCGGCGCGGACGCCACCGGCTTCGTCGGCCGCGAGCTCCTCGACGAGCACGTGATCCGTGCCGACCTGGTGCTCACCGCGACCCGGGACCACCGTGCGCAGGTCATCTCGATGGGCCACTCCGCCGGTCTGCGCACCTTCACCCTGAAGGAGTTCACCCGGCTCGTGCGGGCCATAGACCCCGCCACCCTGCCGGACGCGCACGACGAGGGCGTGGTCGAGCGTGCCCGCGCCCTGGTGCGCGCCGCCGCCGCGCTCCGCGGCTGGCTGCTGGCCCCGACCGCGGACGCCGACGAGGTGTACGACCCGTACGGCGCCCCGATCACCTTCTTCCGCTCGATCGGGGACGAGATCAACCAGGCGCTCGACCCGGTCGTCACGGCGCTCACCGGCGTACCCGCGCACCACTGAGCCACGCCCCGGCCGACCGTTCCGTGCGACTGGTGAGGCCCCTTGCGCCGACCGGCCCCACCAGCCCTTTCGTGACGGGCACACGGCCGCGTACCGGCCTACATTGGATGCGAAGCCCCCACGGCAGCACCCTCAGGCCCGGAGCCGTCAGATGCCGGTCAGCATTTCCCCAGCACCCCCGCCGCACGCCGCCCCGGCCGAGGACCTCGGAACACTGTTCCGGACCGACCCGGAGATCGCCGAAGTGCTGCGGGAGGAGGCCCGCAGACAGGCCGGCTCCCTCCAGCTGATCGCCGCCGAGAACTTCCAGTCGCCCGCCGTACTCGCGGCGCTCTCCTCGCCGCTGGCCAACAAGTACGCCGAGGGCTACCCGGGCGCCCGCCACCACGGCGGCTGCGACCAGGCCGACGCCGCCGAACGCATCGCCACCTCCCGCGCCACCGCCCTCTTCGGTGCCGAACACGCCAACGTCCAGCCGCACTCCGGGTCCTCCGCCGTGCTCGCCGCCTACGCCGCGCTGCTGCGCCCGGGCGACGCCGTACTGGCCATGGGCCTGACCTCCGGCGGTCACCTCACGCACGGATCGCCGGGCAACTTCTCCGGCCGCTGGTTCGACTTCACGGGCTACGGCGTCGACCCCGGCACCGGGCTGATCGACTACGACCAGGTACGCGCCCTGGCCCGCGCGCGCCGCCCCAAGGCCATCGTCTGCGGCTCGATCTCCTACCCCCGCCACCCCGACTACGCGCTCTTCCGCGAGATCGCCGACGAGGTGGGCGCCCGCCTGATCGTCGACGCCGCGCACCCGATGGGGCTGATCGCCGGGGGAGCGGCGCCGAACCCGGTCCCGTACGCCGACGTGGTCTGCGCCACCACGCACAAGGTGCTGCGCGGGCCGCGCGGCGGAATGCTGCTCTGCCGGGAGGAACTGGCCGGACGGATCGACCGCGCGGTCTTCCCCTTCACCCAGGGCGGGGCTCAGATGCACACGATCGCCGCGAAGGCCGTCGCGTTCGGCGAGGCGGCGACGCCCGCGTACGCCATGTACGCGCACCGGGTCGTCGCCAACGCCCGGGTGCTCGCCGCCGCCCTGGAAGCGGAGGGCTTCGACGTGGCGACCGGCGGCACCGACACCCACATGGTGCTGGCCGACCCCGCCCCCCTCGGCGTCGACGGACGTACCGCCCGCGACCGCCTCGCCGCCGCGGGGATGGTGCTGGACGTCTGCGCCCTGCCGCACGCGGGAGCCGCCGCCCTCACGGACGGTCACGGCAGGGGCATCCGGCTCGGTACGGCCGCCGTCACCACCCAGGGCATGGACGAGGCGGACGTGGCACGGATCGCCGTCCTGCTCGCCGACGCGGTCCGGGACGGCGGGGATCATGATCGTATCCGTGCCGAAGTGCGGGGATTCGCCGAGCGGTATCAGCCCTTCCACGGGTAGACGGAACCTGTGGAACCGTCACCCGTTCCCCGGTGTCTTCGCTCGTGGGGCTAGGGTGTGGGGCTGAGATGGCCGGCGAAATCTGTGGGGCAGCCCGTGCGTGATTACCTGCTGACGCTGTGTGTCGCGGCCGCAGTGACCTATCTGCTGACCGGACCGGTGCGGAAGTTCGCCATCGCGATCGGGGCCATGCCCGCGATCCGCGCGCGCGACGTGCACCGGGAACCGACACCGCGGCTCGGTGGCATCGCCATGTTCGGCGGACTGTGCGCCGGACTGATCGTCGCCTCGCACCTGTTCAACCTCGGCGGGGTCTTCGAGCTCTCCAACGAGCCGAGGGCGCTGCTCTCCGGGGCTGCGCTGATCTGGCTGATCGGCGTCCTGGACGACAAGTTCGAGATCGACGCCCTGATCAAGCTCGGCGGCCAGATGATCGCCGCCGCCGTCATGGTCATCCAGGGGCTGACGATCCTCTGGCTGCCCATCCCCGGTATCGGGACGGTGGCGCTCACCCCCTGGCAGGGCACCCTGCTCACGGTCGCGCTGGTCGTGGTGACGATCAACGCGGTGAACTTCGTCGACGGCCTGGACGGCCTCGCCGCCGGCATGGTCTGCATCGCCGCCGCCGCGTTCTTCCTGTACACCTACCGGCTCTGGTACGGGTACGGCATCGAGGCGGCCGCCCCCGCCACTCTCTTCGCCGCGATCCTCATGGGCATGTGCCTGGGCTTCCTGCCGCACAACATGCACCCGGCGCGGATCTTCATGGGCGACTCCGGCTCGATGCTGATCGGCCTGGTCCTCGCCGCCGGTGCGATCTCGGTGACCGGGCAGGTCGACCCGGACGCGATGAAGCTCTTCGAGGGGAGCGAGCGGCAGGCGACCCACGCGATGCTGCCGGTCTTCATCCCGCTGCTGCTGCCGCTGACGATCATCGCGATCCCCGCCGCCGACCTGGTGCTCGCGATCGTGCGCCGCACCTGGAACGGCCAGTCGCCGTTCGCCGCCGACCGCGGGCACCTGCACCACCGGCTGCTGGAGATCGGCCACTCGCACAGCCGGTCCGTGCTGATCATGTACTTCTGGTCGGCGCTGATCGCGTTCGGCGCGGTCGGGTACTCGGTGCACTCGGCGTCGATGTGGATCGTGCTGGTGATCGTGTTCCTCAGCGCCGTCGGGCTGGTGCTGCTCCTGCTGCCGCGCTTCACCCCGCGTGCCCCGCGCTGGGCCAACTCCATGGTGCCGCCCCGCTACCGGCGCCGGCGCCGCCCCGCGGAGCTCCCGGCGGACTCGGTGCCCGCGGCGGAGGGAGCGGTGGCTCCGGAAGCGCACGGTTCGCACCTCGCGGAGGCGGCCGAGGACGCCGACCGCCCACGGGTCGCGGTGGGCGTCTCCGGCGTCAACGGAGCGACCGCCATCGGCACTCGTTCGCGGTTCTCCGATCGGCGCAGAGCCAATTCCTCGCGCTGACCTTTCGGACGCTGTCGCCTTTACCAGACAAGTCGTCAGACTGTCGCGTCGCCACGCGGGCAACTAGTCCTCGCGTGTGACAGTTGGCACACGTTTGAGGTAAAGACCTCATCAAATAGTTTGTGATACCGTTCACGAGACCCGGTGACAGAGCCGAAGGACCCCAGTACGTCGGTCCATTGGCCTCAGGCATCGACTCGGACCGGGCCTACGCTCGTCCATGACGACACCATTTGCCCACCCCAAGCAAGCGGAGCTGCCGCCATGCCGACCAACGACGCCCGGATCCTCCTTCACACCGTCCTGCCCACCGCTGCCGTCGGCGTGATCGCCGTCGCGATCAGCGCGGGTGTGGCCGGCGGCAAGGGGGCGCTCGGCGCGCTCGTCGGGGCGGTGGTCTCGATCTTCTTCATGGGGCTCGGACTCGTCGTCCTGCAGCGGACCGCCCGGTCCCTCCCGCATCTGTTCCAGATGATGGGGCTGATGCTGTACACCGCTCAGCTTCTGCTGATGGTGATCTTCGTCGCCCTGTTCAAGAACACGACCGCGTTCAACCCGAAGGCGTTCGCGATCTCGCTGGTCGCGCTCACCCTCGTATGGATCGGTGCCCAGGCCCGTGCGTACATGAAGGCCAAGATCCTCTACGTCGAACCCGAGTCCAGCAAGGCCGCAAAGCCCGAAAAGACCGGCTCCACGACGTGAAGGGTAGGGGCGGAATAAATGCCCGATCCGGACCCTGCTATCGTCCGGTTCCAACTGCGGCACTGCGGGCGCGGGCATGTGAGCTGACGCCTGCCCGATCGCGAGGCTCACATGCCTGACTGCCGCTCTCACATCCGAAACACCAGTCCAGTGCCGAACCGCGGCTGCGCGCCGCGCCGACACAACGAGGTTGCCGTACCTATGCGCCACGCTGAAGGAGCCCGCGGTGAGTGCTGACCCGACACAGGTGCTCGCCTTCGAGACCGATTGCCACATCTTTGACGGTTGTGGTTTCCCGGCACCCGGCCTGCACTCGTTCCTGTTCGAACCCCTCTGGGGCGATGCGGACAGCAACCTGTACTTCAACAAGCCGATGCTGCTGGCCCTGCTGGGCTCGGTCATCATCGTCGGTTTCTTCTGGGCCGCGTTCGCCAAGCCCAAGATCGTCCCCGGCAAGCTGCAGTCCGTCGCCGAGATGGGTTACGACTTCATCCGCCGCGGCGTCGTGCACGAGACCATCGGCAAGCGCGAGGGCGAGAAGTACGTCCCGCTCGTCGTCTCGCTGTTCTTCTTCGTGTGGATGATGAACCTCTGGTCGATCATCCCGGTCGCGCAGTTCCCCGTGACGTCGATCATCGCGTACCCGATCGTCCTCGCCCTGATCGTCTACGTGCTCTGGGTGAGCCTGACGTTCAAGAAGCACGGGTTCGTCGGCGGCTGGAAGAACATCACCGGCTTCGACAAGTCGCTCGGCCCGGTCGCCTGGCTGGCCGCGTTCATCGAGCTCTTCTCGAACCTGCTCGTCCGCCCGTTCACGCACGCGGTGCGACTGTTCGCGAACATGTTCGCGGGCCACACGCTGCTGCTGCTGTTCACGATCGCCAGCTGGTACCTGCTCAACGGCATCGGTATCGCCTACGCCGGCGTCTCGTTCGTGATGGTCATCGTGATGACCGCGTTCGAGCTCTTTGTCCAGGCGCTGCAGGCGTACGTCTTCGTACTCCTGACTTGCACCTTCATCCAGGGCGCGCTCGCCAAGCACCACTGAGCCTCACGCACCCGACCCTTATTCGTCCGATGGCCAACCCCCATCGGTCCTTGAAAGAGAAGGAAGACTGGCATGTCCCAGACCCTCGCCGCTGTCACTGGCGACCTGAAGGCTCTCGGCTCCATCGGTTACGGCCTCGCCGCGATCGGCCCCGGCGTCGGCGTCGGCATCATCTTCGGTAACGGCACCCAGGCCCTCGCCCGTCAGCCCGAGGCTGCCGGCCTGATCCGCGCCAACCAGATCCTCGGCTTCGCCTTCTGTGAGGCGCTCGCCCTCATCGGTCTGGTCATGCCGTTCGTCTACGGCTCCTGATTTTCAGGCCCTGACGACCAGCAACCGAGACGAAAGGCACTGATGTGAACCCCCTGGTTCAGCTCGCGGCCGAAGAGGCGGAAAACCCCCTCATCCCGCCGATCCCCGAGCTCGTCATCGGCCTCATCGCCTTCCTCATCGTCTTCGGTCTCCTCGCCAAGAAGCTCCTCCCGAACATCAACAAGGTTCTGGACGAGCGTCGCGAGGCCATCGAAGGCGGTATCGAAAAGGCCGATGCGGCCCAGACCGAGGCGCAGAGCGTTCTTGAGCAGTACAAGGCTCAGCTCGCCGAGGCGCGTCACGAGGCCGCTCGACTGCGCCAGGAGGCGCAGGAGCAGGGCGCCGTCATCATCCAGGAGATGAAGGCGGAAGGCCAGCGGCAGCGTGAGGAGATCATCGCTGCCGGTCACGCCCAGATCGAGGCCGACCGCAAGTCCGCGGCCGCCGCGCTGCGTCAGGACGTGGGCAAGCTCGCCACCGACCTGGCCGGCAAGCTCGTCGGTGAGTCCCTCCAGGACCACGCCCGGCAGAGCGGCACCGTCGACCGGTTCCTCGACGAGCTCGAGGCGAAGGCCGAGGCCGTCCGATGAACCACGCGAGCCGCGAGGCACTGGCTGCCGCGCGCGAGCGACTCGACGCGCTGACCGACAACACGTCGGTCGACGCCGAGAAGCTCGCAGAAGAGCTGGCATCCGTCACCGCGCTGCTCGACCGTGAGGTCTCGCTGCGTCGGGTCCTCACCGACCCGGCGCAGAGCGGCGAGGCCAAGGCCGAGCTCGCGGGCCGGCTGCTCGGCGGTCAGGTGAGCGGCGAAGCCGTCGACCTGATCTCGGGCATGGTCCGCTCGCGCTGGTCCTTCTCGCGCGACCTGGTGGACGCGGTCGAGGAGCTGGCGGCCACCGCCGACCTCACCGCGGCCCAGCGTGCGGGAGCGCTCGACGACGTCGAGGACGAGGTGTTCCGGTTCGGCCGGATCGTCTCCTCCGACACGGCGCTGCGCTCCGCGCTCACCAGCCGTACGGCCACCCCCGCCGCCAAGGGCACGCTGCTGCGCAGCCTGCTCGGCGGGAAGAGCCGCCCGGCGACCGAGCGTCTCGTCACGCGCCTGGTCACGCACCCCCGCGGACGTAGCCTGGAAGCAGGGCTCGACACCCTGTCCAAGCTCGCCGCCGCACGTCGCGAACGCACGGTGGCCGTGGTCACCTCGGCGGTACCGCTGACCGACGTGCAGAAGCAGCGCCTCGGCGCGGCGCTGGCGAAGATCTACGGCCGGCAGATGCACCTGAACCTGGACGTGGACCCCGAGGTCCTCGGCGGAGTTTCGGTGCGCGTCGGTGACGAGGTCATCAACGGCACCATCGCGGACCGCCTCGACGAGGCGACCCGCCGCATGGCCGGCTGACGCCAGCCTTCGCACCAACTGAACGAGCAACACCTGCGGCCCGGTTGGGCCGTGCAGAAACTGCAGAAGATTCCTGGGGGTCGGCCCCCAGACCCCCTTAAGAAACTTCGGGCCCAACAAGGAGAGCAGGGAACCCAGATGGCGGAGCTCACGATCCGGCCGGAGGAGATCCGGGACGCACTGGAGAACTTTGTCCAGTCGTACCAGCCGGACGCGGCCTCGCGCGAGGAGGTCGGTACGGTCAGCGTTGCCGGCGACGGCATCGCGAAGGTGGAGGGCCTGCCCTCCGCCATGGCGAACGAGCTGCTGAAGTTCGAAGACGGCACCCTCGGTCTCGCCCTCAACCTCGAAGAGCGCGAGATCGGTGCGATCGTCCTCGGCGAGTTCAGCGGTATCGAGGAGGGCCAGCCGGTGCAGCGCACCGGTGAGGTGCTCTCCGTCGGCGTCGGCGAGGGTTACCTCGGCCGCGTCGTCGACCCGCTCGGCAACCCGATCGACGGTCTCGGCGAGATCGCGACCGACGGCCGACGCGCCCTCGAGCTGCAGGCCCCGGGCGTCATGGTCCGCAAGTCGGTCCACGAGCCCATGCAGACCGGCTACAAGGCCGTCGACGCGATGGTGCCGATCGGCCGCGGCCAGCGTCAGCTGATCATCGGCGACCGTCAGACGGGTAAGACCGCTCTGGCCGTCGACACGATCATCAACCAGCGCGACAACTGGCGCTCGGGCGACGTGAACAAGCAGGTGCGCTGCATCTACGTCGCCATCGGTCAGAAGGGCTCCACCATCGCCTCGGTGCGCGGTGCCCTCGAAGAGGCCGGCGCGCTGGAGTACACGACCATCGTCGCCGCCCCGGCGTCCGACCCGGCCGGCTTCAAGTACCTGGCGCCGTACACCGGTTCGGCCATCGGCCAGCACTGGATGTACCAGGGCAAGCACGTCCTGATCGTCTTCGACGACCTTTCGAAGCAGGCCGACGCCTACCGCGCCGTGTCGCTGCTGCTGCGCCGTCCGCCGGGCCGCGAGGCCTACCCGGGCGACGTCTTCTACTTGCACTCGCGTCTGCTGGAGCGTTGCGCCAAGCTCTCCGACGAGATGGGTGCCGGTTCGATGACCGGTCTTCCGATCGTCGAGACCAAGGCGAACGACGTGTCGGCGTTCATCCCGACCAACGTCATCTCCATCACCGACGGCCAGTGCTTCCTGGAGTCCGACCTGTTCAACGCGGGTCAGCGTCCGGCGCTCAATGTCGGTATCTCGGTCTCCCGAGTCGGTGGCTCCGCCCAGCACAAGGCCATGAAGCAGGTCTCCGGCCGACTGCGCGTGGACCTCGCCCAGTACCGCGAGCTGGAGGCGTTCGCCGCCTTCGGTTCCGACCTGGACGCGGCCTCCAAGGCGTCGCTGGAGCGCGGTAAGCGCATGGTCGAGCTGCTGAAGCAGCCGCAGTACGCCCCGTACCCCGTCGAGGAGCAGGTCGTCTCCGTCTGGGCCGGCACCACCGGCAAGATGGACGACGTCCCGGTCGAGGACATCCGTCGCTTCGAGAGCGAGCTGCTGGACTACCTGCGCCGCGAGCGCAAGGACCTCCTCACCAGCATCGTCGAGGGCGGCAAGATGTCGGACGACACGCTGCAGTCGATCGCTGACGCCATTGCCGCGTTCAAGCAGCAGTTCGAGACCTCGGACGGCAAGCTTCTGGGCGAGGGCTGATCGATGGGCGCTCAGCTTCGCGTTTACAAGCGCCGCATCCAAGCCGTCACCGCGACCAAGAAGATCACCAAGGCGATGGAGATGATCGCCGCCTCGCGCATCGTCAAGGCGCAGCGCAAGGTGGCGGCGTCGCTGCCGTACGCCACCGAGCTCACCCGCGCGGTGACCGCGGTGGCGACCGGCTCCACCACCAAGCACCCGCTCACCACCGAAGCCGAGGCTCCGGCCCGGGCAGCGGTCCTGCTCCTCACGAGCGACCGCGGTCTGGCCGGCGGCTACTCCTCCAACGCCATCAAGGCGGCGGAGCGCCTCCGGGAGCGTCTTGGCGCGGAGGGCAAGGAGGTCGACACCTACATCGTCGGCCGCAAGGGTGTCGCGTACTACGGCTTCCGTGAGCGGACGGTCGCGGAGTCCTGGACGGGCTTCACCGACAACCCGTCGTACGCGGACGCCAAGGCGATCGCCGCCCCCCTCATCGAGGCCATCACCAAGGACTCGGCCGAGGGCGGTGTCGACGAACTGCACATCGTCTTCACGGAATTCGTGTCGATGATGACGCAGAACGCCATCGAAGGCCGGATGCTGCCGCTCTCCCTCGACCAGGTCGCGGAAGAGAACGGCACGAAGGGGGAGATCCTTCCCCTGTTCGACTTCGAGCCGTCGGCTGAGGACGTCCTTGACGCCCTTCTGCCGCGCTACGTCGAGAGCCGCATCTACAACGCGCTGCTGCAGGCCGCTGCTTCCGAGCACGCTGCCCGCCGCCGCGCGATGAAGTCGGCGACCGACAACGCCGGGGACCTCATCAAGAGCCTCTCCCGGCTTGCCAACGCGGCCCGCCAGGCCGAAATCACCCAGGA
The DNA here is from genome assembly GCF_042728415.1 of Streptomyces sp. NPDC060198. NCBI lineage: Bacteria > Bacillati > Actinomycetota > Actinomycetes > Kitasatosporales > Streptomycetaceae > Streptomyces > Streptomyces sp. NPDC060198. The sequence continues at coordinate 24,731 of NZ_JBHWZJ010000022.1, forward strand.
AATCAGCGAGATCGTCGGTGGTGCCAGTGCGCTGGCCGACGCGACCGCGGGGAGTGACAAGTAATGACGACCACAGTTGAGACGGCCGTTGCCACGGGCCGCGTCGCCCGGGTGATCGGCCCGGTCGTCGACGTGGAGTTCCCCGTCGACGCGATGCCGGAGATCTACAACGCGCTGCACGTCGAGGTGGACGACCCGGCCGAGGACGGCGCGCGCAAGACGCTGACCCTCGAAGTCGCCCAGCACCTGGGTGACGGCGTGGTCCGTGCGATCTCGATGCAGCCCACCGACGGTCTGGTCCGCCAGGCGCCGGTGACCGACACGGGCGCCGGCATCACGGTCCCCGTCGGTGACATCACCAAGGGCAAGGTGTTCAACACCCTCGGTCAGATCCTGAACGAGCCGGAGGCCGAGGCGCAGATCACCGAGCGCTGGCCGATCCACCGCAAGGCCCCGGCCTTCGACCAGCTCGAGTCGAAGACCGAGATGTTCGAGACCGGCCTGAAGGTCGTCGACCTGCTGACCCCGTACGTCAAGGGCGGCAAGATCGGTCTGTTCGGTGGTGCGGGCGTCGGCAAGACGGTCCTCATCCAGGAAATGATCATGCGTGTGGCGAAGCTGCACGACGGTGTGTCGGTGTTCGCCGGTGTCGGCGAGCGCACCCGTGAGGGCAACGACCTCATCGACGAGATGACCGACTCGGGCGTCCTGGACAAGACCGCGCTGGTCTTCGGCCAGATGGACGAGCCGCCGGGCACCCGTCTGCGGGTCGCGCTGTCCGCCCTGACCATGGCGGAGTACTTCCGCGATGTGCAGAAGCAGGACGTGCTGCTCTTCATCGACAACATCTTCCGCTTCACGCAGGCCGGTTCCGAGGTCTCCACGCTGCTCGGCCGCATGCCGTCCGCAGTGGGTTACCAGCCGACCCTGGCCGACGAGATGGGTGTGCTCCAGGAGCGCATCACCTCGACGCGTGGTCACTCGATCACCTCGATGCAGGCGATCTACGTCCCCGCGGACGACCTGACCGACCCGGCCCCGGCCACCACGTTCGCCCACCTCGACGCGACGACGGTTCTCTCCCGTCCGATCTCCGAGAAGGGCATCTACCCGGCCGTGGACCCGCTGGACTCCACGTCCCGCATCCTGGACCCGCGCTACATCGCGCAGGACCACTACGACACGGCCAGCCGTGTCAAGGGGATCCTGCAGAAGTACAAGGACCTCCAGGACATCATCGCGATCCTCGGTATCGACGAGCTGGGCGAAGAGGACAAGCTCGTCGTCCACCGTGCCCGTCGCGTCGAGCGCTTCCTGTCGCAGAACACCCACGCCGCCAAGCAGTTCACCGGCCTGGACGGTTCGGACGTTCCGCTCGACGAGTCGATCGCCGCGTTCAACTCGATCTGCGACGGCGAGTACGACCACTTCCCCGAGCAGGCGTTCTTCATGTGCGGTGGCATTGAGGACCTCAAGGCCAACGCCAAGGAGCTCGGCGTTTCCTGAGCCTCCGGCTCACCGAGGGGGGTGGGTGTGTCCCACCCCCCTCACCACGCCCCGTAGAATTGACCCAACACCCGGCATCTGCTGCCGGGTGGTGACCCGAGGAGCCACCCTTGGCTGCTGAGCTGCATGTCGAGCTGGTCGCCGCGGACCGCAGTGTCTGGTCCGGCGAGGCCACCCTGGTCGTCGCACGCACCACGTCCGGCGACATCGGCGTCATGCCCGGTCACCAGCCGCTTCTGGGTGTGCTGGAATCGGGCCCGGTGACCATCCGTACGAGCGAGGGCGGCACCGTCGTCGCCGCCGTGCACGGTGGTTTCATCTCGTTCGCGGACGACAAGCTGTCGCTGCTGGCCGAGATCGCCGAGCTTGCCGACGAGATCGACGTCCAGCGTGCCGAGCGCGCGCTGGAGCGGGCGAAGTCGGACACGGACGCCGCCGCCGAGCGGCGCGCGGACGTACGACTGCGCGCGGTGTCGGCGCACTAGTGCCGTGACCGGCAGTGTGACCCGGAAGGGGCGTCAGCGCTCCTGACGGCAGAAGTTTTTACTCAGCCGCGGCCCGAGCTGGAATCATCCAGACCGTGTCGCGGCTGAGGCGATGCGGGTGCGGTTCGTTTTCTGGTTACTCGACGATGCGAGGAGGTCGGTGGAGATGGTCCTCGCGTTGTGGGTGGGCGGAGTCGTCCTCGTGCTGATCCTGGTGGGACTCTTCGTTTTCGGTCTGCGCCGGCGGCTCATCCAGCGCTCGGGCGGGACCTTCGACTGCAGTCTGCGCTGGGACGTGTCCACGGAACCCGACCCCACGGGCAAGGGCTGGGTCTACGGAGTGGCCCGCTACAGCGGTGACCGGGTCGACTGGTTCCGGGTGTTCTCCTACTCCCCGCGTCCGCGCCGCGCCCTGGAGCGCGGTGCCATCGAGGTGGTCGACCGCCGGCTCCCCGAGGGCGAGGAGGAGTTGGCGCTGCTCTCCGACTCCGTCGTGCTCGGCTGTCTCCTGCGGGGGATCCGCCTGGAGCTCGCGATGAGCGAGGACGCGCTGACGGGGTTCCTCGCGTGGCTGGAGGCGGCACCGCCCGGCCAGCGGGTGAACGTGGCGTAGGGGCGTCCCCGCAGTCCGCGGTCCGAGCCGCGGCACATGGTGGTGTTCCGTACGGCTGCGTCCGCAGGGTGATCCGTGATGGTTCCGTACAGGCCGGGTGATTTTTCCCCGGCCTTCTTCGCTTTCCGGGGCCTGCTCCCTCTCCGAGCTGCTTCCTCCGAACTGCTTCCTCCGAGCTGCTTCCTCCGGCCTGCTTCCTCCGGCCTGCTTCCTCCGGCCTGCTTCCTCCGGCCTGCTCCGTCCCGGCCTGCTCCGTCCCGGCCTGCTCCGTCCCGGCCTCGTGCGGTCTCTGTCCTGCGGTCTCTGTCTTGCGGCGTGCCCTTCGCCGGGGCCCTCGTACGGCGGGGAAGTCCTGCTACCCCCGTCCGGGAGTCCCGCCCTCGTCCGGGAGGCCCGCCCCCGTCCGGGAGTCCCGCCCCCCTGTCTCCCCGCCCCGGAAACGACGAAAGACCGGGGAGACAGGGGGCGGACCTGTCTCCCCGGCGCTTTCGGGGGTGGTGCTGGTGGTGCTCTCGGGGCCGGGGCCCCGGGGGAGGGCTACTTGAGGTTGGTGCCCATCGCCTTCACGAGCTCACCGTTGCTGGTGTCACCGCTGAACTCCCAGAAGAACGCGCCGCCCAGGCCCTGGTTCTTCGCCCACGCCATCTTCGAGGCGATGGTGGCCGGGGTGTCGTAGCTCCACCAGTTGGTGCCGCAGTGGGCGTAGGCCGTACCGGCGACCGTGCCGGTGGCCGGGCAACTGGTCTTCAGGACCTTGTAGTCCTCGATGCCCGCCTCGTAGGTGCCGGCCGCCGCACCGGTGGCGGTGCCGCCGGGCGCGTCCTGGGTGACGCCGGTCCAGCCGCGGCCGTAGAAGCCGATGCCGAGGAGCAGCTTGGCCGCCGGAACGCCCTGGGCCTTGAGCTTGGCGATCGCGTCGGCGCTGGTGAAGCCGGCCGTCGGGATGCCGGAGTAGGAGGTCAGCGGCGAGTGCGGGGCCGTCGGGCCGGTGTTCGCCCAGGCGCCGAAGAAGTCGTACGTCATGACGTTGTACCAGTTGAGGCTCGCCGAGGCGCCCGCGTAGTCGGCCGCGTCGATCTTGCCGCCGGTGGAGCCGTCCGCCGTGATGGCGGCGGTGACCAGGGCGGAGGAGCCGAACTTGTTGCGCAGCGCGGAGGTGAGGTTCTTCAGGGCCGCCGGACCGCTGGTGTCACAGGTCAGACCGCAGCCGTTGGGGTACTCCCAGTCGATGTCGATGCCGTCGAAGACATCGGCCCAACGCGGGTCCTCGACCAGGTTGTAGCAGGACTGGGCGAAGGCGGTCGGGTTCTGGGCCGCCTGGGCGAAGCCACCGGACCAGGTCCAGCCGCCGAAGGACCAGAGGACCTTGATGTTCGGGTACTTGGCCTTCAGCTTGCGGAGCTGGTTGAAGTTGCCGCGCAGCGGCTGGTCCCAGGTGTCGGCGACCCCGTCGACGGCCTGGTCCGCGGTGTACGCCTTGTCGTAGTCGGCGTAGGCGTCACCGATGGCGCACTGGCCGTTGGTGACGTTGCCGAAGGCGTAGTTGATGTGCGTGATCTGCTCGGCGGAACCCGAGGTGACCAGGTTCTTCACGTGGTAGTTGCGGCCGTAGACGCCCCACTCGGTGAAGTAGCCGAGGTTGACCTTGCTGCCCGTGCCGGGGGTGCCGGGATCGGTTGTGCCGCCGCCGGTGGTCTTGACGCTCACGGCGCCGGAGACCGGGCCCGTCACGTCGGAGGTGTCGCGCGCCTGCACGGAGTACGAGTAGCTCGTGCCGGCGGTCAGGGTGCTGTCAGTGTACGTCGTGGTGGTGACGGTGGCGATCTTCGCCCCGTCGCGCAGCACGTCGTAGTTCTTGATGCCCGCGTCGTCGGTCGCGGCGGTCCAGCTGAGCTTCGCCGAGGTGTTGGTGATGGCGCTCGCGGTGGGGGTGCCGGGAGCGGAGGGGGCGCTGTTGCCCGGCACGGTGGTGCCGCCGTCACAGGAGGCGCCGTTGAGCTTGCAGCCGGTGGGGGAGCCGGTGCCCGCGCCGTTGAAGCCGAAGCTGACGCTCGCGCCGGCGGCGATGGCACCGTTCCAGCCCACGTTCTTGGCGGTCCAGTGGGTGCCGGAGCTGGTGACGGTGGCGTCCCAGGCCGAGGTGACCGAGGTGCCGGAGGGGAAGTCCCACTCGATGGTCCACGAGGAGAGCGCGGTGGTACCGGTGTTCTTCACCGTCCACTGGCCCTCGAAGCCGGTGCCCCAGTCGGACTTCTTCACGTACGTGGCGGTGGCGGAGGTGGCCGCCGACGCGGGAGTGGCGAGGCCGACCATCGCGGCGATCGGCAGCAGCAGTGCGGAGAGGCCGGCTATCGCCTTGGTCCTGCCGCTCTTTCTGAGCGTCCAGCCGAATCTGGTCCGGCGTTGGGGGGTCTCGGTGCTCAACGGTGCTCCTCGGGTGAGGTCCGACAAACGGGGGGTGGTTCGTGGACTGCAGACCCTGCGCCGCCCTGAGTGCGCTTTGTCATGCGCGCGCTCATCGCAGTGTGTTGCGGTGAGACTAGGAAGGTCTGGACCAATCGTCAAGAGGTCTGGACCAGGGGAACCCGTGTGCGGTCGTGGGCCTGATCACAGGCCCAACTCCCGTGCCAGCACTGCTGCCTGTGCGCGACTGCGCAGCCCGAGCTTGGCCAGCACCCTGCTGACGTGCGTTTTCGCCGTCGCCTCCGCCATCGACAGCCGCCCGGCGATCTCCGCGTTGGACAGCCCGCCGGAGAGGCATCCGAGAACTTCCCGCTCGCGGCGGGTGAGCGCCTCGACCTCGGCGCTGCCGGACGCGGCACCCGGCGGCGCCGAGGCGGCCGACACCGCCGCGAACTCCGCGATCAGCCGGCGCGTCACAGCCGGAGCGATCAGCCCCTCGCCCCGGGCCACCGCGCGGACCGCCTCCAGCAGGTCCCGCGCCTCCGTGCTCTTGAGCAGGAAGCCGGAAGCCCCGGCCCGCAGCGCCCCGAAGACGTGACTGTCCAGGTCGAACGTGGTCAGCACCAGCACATCGGCGCTCCCCTCGGCCACCACCCGCGCGGTGGCCGACACCCCGTCCAGGCGCGGCATCTGAAGGTCCATCAACACCACGTCGGGGCGGAGTTCGCGCGCCAGCCGTACGGCCTCCTCGCCGTCCGGCGCCTCGCCCACCACCTCGATGTCCGGCGCGCTCCGCAGGATCAGCACCAGACCCGCCCGCACGGCCGACTGGTCCTCGGCCACCAGGACCCGGATCGTCATGAGCTCATCGTCCCTTCCCCATGTCCTCGGACGTCGTCTCTCCATGTCCTCGGACGTCGTCGGGCACCGGCAGTTCGGCCCGCACCCGCCAGAGCGCGGTGCCGTCCGCCGCGCGCTCCTCACCCGCCCGGATCGTTCCGCCCAGCAGCTCCGCCCGCTCCCGCATACCGATCAGCCCCGCACCGGAACCCGGGGTGCGGAAGCCCTTGCGCGCACCGGACACGCTGGTCACCTCCACCGTCAGCAGACCGCCGGGGCGGGCGAGCCGGACCCGCACCGCACCCGGTGCGGCGTGCTTGAGCGCGTTCGTCAGCGACTCCTGGACGATGCGGTACGCGGCGAGCTCCACCGGAGCGGGCAGCACCCCGCCACCCCGCGCGTCGTCCAGCACGCAGGTCAGCCCGCTGGAGGCGGCGTGGGCGCGGGACCGCTCGATCAGCGCGTCCAGCGCCGAGAGCCGCGGCGCCGCGCCGGGCAGGTCCGGTGCCCCGCCCTCGCGCAGCAGGCCGATCAGCCTCCGCATCTCCGCGAGCCCGGCGACCGAGTTCTCCCGGATCACCGACAGGGCCTCGCGGGAGGTCGGGGGATCGTCGATGGAGAGCGCGGCCGTGGAGTGGAGGGCGATCGCCGAGAGGTGGCCCGCGACCACGTCGTGCAGCTCGCGCGCCATCCGGGAGCGCTCCTCGGCCACGGCCTGCGCACGGTCCGTCTCCGCCAGCAGCGCGGTCCGTTCGGCCCGCAGCCGGGCGGCCTCGGCGGCGTCGCGGTGGTTCCGCGCCGCGGCTCCGGTGATCGCGGGTACGAAGGAGACCAGCCCGGCCAGGACCCCCACCAGCACGGCATCGGCCGGTCGCAGCCGGGGCAGCAGCGCGAGGGCGAGCGCCACCGAGCCCAGCAGCGACGCCACCGGGATGCGCCGGGCCGCCGCCTCGGAGCCGTACACCACGGCCGCGTACACCACGTCGGTGTACATCAGGACCGTCGCCATGTTCCCCGGGGTGAACTGGTCGGCGGCCAGCAGGACCGTCGCCAGGGCGAGGGCCGCGCCGGGCCGGGTGCAGCGCATCAGCTCCGCCGCGGCCATCGGCGCCAGGGGGACGAGCCCCGCCCAAGGAGCCTCGAAGGGACGGCCGTTCTGCATACGCAGGCCCAGGAGCCAGAGCGACAGGCCGCCCACCAGGCCGGCGGCGGCGATCAGGAGGTCATGACGGTGCGGGCGGCGGACGACGGGTTCCACCTCGTCATCCAACAGGGAACGGGGCCCGGACGCACGGCTGTTCACGAGGACGGTGCGTCAGTACATCGAAGGATGCAGTCGCGATTCGTCACCGGAGACGACGAAGTGGCGCCCCGTGGACGGCAGTCTGAGGGAAACAGGAGGAGAGGCCGTGATCGTCACACTGATCGTTCTCTGCGAGGCCGGCTTCTGGGTGCTGCTCGCCACCGGACTCACCCTGAGGTACGCGGCGCGGCTGCCCCGGGCCGGTGCGGCGGTACTGCTGTGCGAACCGCTGCTGGAGGTGGTCCTGCTCGTCGTGACGGCGATCGACCTGCGCGACGGCGCCGAACCCGACTGGAAGCACGGACTGGCCGCCGTCTACATCGGCTTCACCGTCGGGCTCGGCCCCGCCACCATCAGATGGGTGGACGCGCGGGTGGCCCATCGGTTCGCCGGGGGACCGAAGCCGGTGAAGCCGCCGGAGTACGGGCGGGCCCGCGCGGTCCGCGAGTGGCGCACCGCCGGTCGCTGGACACTGGCGGCGGCGATCGCGATCGCCCTGCTCCAAGCCGCCGCGTGGTTCGTCGGCCAGGACGGAGACACCGGCTCGCTGCGGATGTGGCAGCAGAGAATGCTCTGGGTGATCGGCGTCAACCTGATCGTCGCCGCGTCCTACACCCTGTTCCCGAAGACCGCGCCGGCCCCCACGCGGGAGCAGGCACGGGAGCCGGAGAGCACGCGGAAACACGAGGTCTGAGGGTACGTCGCACATCCGCCAGGGAGCGAGTGACGCCCCTCAGGCCGGTCCGACGATCCCGGCCGGCCCGTGCGGGGCGAAGGAAGCGGCGCGGTCCGTGTCCGGCCGCGCGCGCCGACTCCCCGACGGGAACGGCCCGGTCCGTGTCCGGCCGCGCGCGCCGACTCCCGGACGGGAACGGCCGGAGGCGGCCCGGCCTCAGCGCTCCCCGCCCGGCACCCACAACACGTCCCCGACCTCCTTGTTCGCCACCCTCGCCAGGATGAACAGCAGGTCGGAGAGGCGGTTGAGGTACGTCGCCGTCAGCGGGTTCATCACCTCGCCGTGCACCTCCAGCGCCGCCCACGTCGAGCGCTCGGCGCGCCGGACCACCGTGCACGCCTGGTGGAGCAGTGCCGCGCCCGGCGTACCACCCGGAAGGATGAAGCTCCTCAGCTTCTCCAGGTCTTCCAGGAAGTGGTCGCAGTCGGCTTCCAGCTTGTCGACGTACGACTGCTCCACCCGCAGCGGCGGGTACTTCGGGTCCTCCACCACCGGCGTCGACAGATCGGCGCCCACGTCGAAGAGGTCGTTCTGCACCCGGACGAGCACCTTCACCACGTCCGCGGAGAGCTGCCCGAGCGCCACCGCCGTCCCGATGACCGCGTTGGCCTCGTTGGCGTCGGCGTACGCCGAGATCCGCAGATCGGTCTTGGCGGTACGGCTCATGTCACCGAGGGCGGTCGTGCCGGTGTCGCCGGTACGGGTGTAGATGCGCGTCAGATTGACCATGCGGCCAGGCTATGCGGAGCGCGGTGGCACCGGGCGCCCTTCCTCGCGTGGCCGTGGTCACGCGGCAACTGCCGTCCGGACGCCGCCGCCTGACGCCGGCCTGTGTGATGTCCGTCATGTGAGACGTGACGCGCATCTCTAAGCGGTCACACCGCCCCTCACGGGTACTAATCTCCGCCGGAGAGCACATGAAGGACAGTCGGAGAGAGTGCGTCAGAACTGCCGCACGGTGACAAGACCAAAGGGGTGTGACGTGGCCGGGAAGCTCGCCGTCATCGGAGCCGGACTCATGGGGTCCGGTATCGCGCAGGTCGCCGCCCAGGCCGGCTGGGACGTCGTACTGAGGGACGTCACCGACCAGGCCCTCTCCCGCGGACTGGACTCCGTGAAGGCGTCGTACGAGAAGTTCGTCGACAAGGGCAAGCTGACGGCGGACGACGCAGGGGCCGCGCTCGGCCGCATCACCACGACCACCGATCTGGACGCCGTCGCCGGCGTGGACGTCGTGGTCGAGGCCGTGTTCGAGAAGCTGGAGGTCAAGCACGAGATCTTCCGCGCCCTCGACGAGGTCGTACGTGAGGACACCGTCCTCGCCTCCAACACTTCCGCCATCCCGATCACCAAGATCGCGGCGGTGACGAAGCACCCGGAGCGCGTCGTCGGCGTGCACTTCTTCTCGCCGGTACCGATGATGCGGCTCTGCGAACTCGTCCGGGGCTACAAGACCAGCGACGAAACCCTCGCCGCCGCACGGGAGTTCGCCGAATCGGTCGGCAAGACCTGCATCGTCGTCAACCGGGACGTGGCGGGCTTCGTCACCACCCGGCTGATCTCCGCGCTGGTGGTCGAGGCGGCGAAGCTCTACGAGTCGGGCGTCGCCACCGCGGAGGACATCGACACCGCCTGCAAGCTCGGCTTCGGCCACGCCATGGGTCCCCTCGCGACCGCCGACCTGACCGGCGTCGACATCCTCCTGCACGCGACCTCCAACATCTACACGGAGTCACAGGACGAGAAGTTCGCCGCCCCGGAACTGATGCGCCGGATGGTCGACGCGGGTGACATCGGCCGCAAGAGCGGGCAGGGCTTCTACACCTACTGAGCACCACCCCGGCTCCCCGGGGCCCCGCGCCGCGCCGTCGGCCGGGCCCCCGGGCGCCCGGGGCACCAGGGGCCGCACCCGGCTCCAAGGGGAAGCCGGACCGGAAACGGTGCCGGACCAGCGGACCGGCATCACCCCACAGGGTGAATTCGGTACCGGTTCGCTCACAGGCGGCAACTTCCCCGCTCCTGCCACAGTCACTGGTGGCAGGAGCGGGCAGCCACACGGACTCTTGTACGAAGCGATACGGGGAGCGCATATGCACATCAGGGGCGACCACGCCGAGCTGGTCGTCGGGGGCCGCCTCGATGTCCGAAGCGCGGCGGACGCCCGTACGGCTCTGCACGCCGCCGTCGACGACGGCGTCGGTGACCTCGTGCTCGATCTGACCGAGCTGGACTCCTGGGACGCCACCGGACTCGGCGTGATCATGGGCGTGCACCGCAGGGCGGGCCGTGCCGGACGCCGCCTGGTGCTGCGCGGCGTACCTCCGCAGATGCAGCGCCTGCTGGTGGCGACCCGGCTGCACCGCATCCTGGCCATCGAGGGCGGGATCGCCGCCGAATCCCTGCCGCGGGTCTGAGAGCCGCGACAGGACAGGGTGCGCACGGAAGACGGGGCGCACGGAAGAACAGGGTGCGCACGCGTGACGCGCTGTCTGTGATGCCAGGGTTCACGACCGGCAGGCCGGCTCCCGCGCTCTCTCGGCCCGGAGTTCGGCTTCCCTCCGGGAGCCGCCGATACGTACCTCGGGGACGCGGGCCGGGAGCGCGGTGAGCGGCGCCCCCGGCGCGCGGCCCGGCTCAGCGGGAGGTCAGGCTGAACGGCTCAGGGGGGAGCGACTCCCCGGTCGCCTCGTCCTCTCTCGGCTCGATCCCGACCACGGTCAGCGTCCGCCCGGCACCGAGCACGTCGATGGGCGTACGACCCAGTGCGCCTTCACCGGCGGGTATGGCCAGCGGCTTCCACCTGCCGGCCGTCCGGCGCACCCCGAACGGCCTGTACGAGGTGCCGCCGGCGTCCGAGTGTCCGACGGCGGTGACCCCCCAGGGCGTGGCCGTGACGGAAGTCAGCCGCCCTTCGCCCGCTCCGGTGTACACCTTCTTCCAGCCGTGCCCGTCGAAGTGGGCGATCGCGGCGTGGGCTTCCGCGTCTGCCCCGGCCTCCTCCGTGCCGACCGCCCACACGTCGTTCGGTCCCCGGGCGGCGAGGTCCGCGAAGGCGCCGTAGTGCGAGCTCAGTCCGGGAGTGGGAACGACCGTCCACGCGACGCCGTCGTAGTGCAGCATGAGCGGACGGATGCGGCCTTCCGGCGTGCCGATGCTGCCGGTGGCCCAAGCGTCGTCGGGGCCGGTGGCGACCACGTCGTCGAGCGTCCAGTAGTCGCTGTCCACGGCCGGTGTCGGCACCCGCTGCCACCGGGTGCCGTCCCAGTGCTCGATGAGTCCGAGGAAGGTCAGGTAGTCGGTGGGCTGACTCCAGCCCACCGCCCACACGTCGTCGTCGGCGACGGGGGCGAGCCCGTTGAATCCACCGCTCAGGGACCCCTCGGGCAGAGGTCCTTCCTCGATCCGCCATCCGGTGCTGTCGTGGCGGGCGGTCACCACACCGCCGCCGTCCCTGGGAGCGGTGTCGGTCAGCCACGTGGTCCCGGTGGGGCTCCCTGTCACCGTGCGGATCGCGGCGAGACCGTCCGGCGCCGGCAACTCACTCCACAAGGTGGACCCGTCCTCGCGGGTAAAGATCACGGGACGTCGGTACCCCTGCTTCCCCTCTCCGTACTTCCGGTAGCCGACGGCCCAGGTCGTACGAGGGCCCACCCGCGCAGCGTCCCGCAGGGTTGCGTTCCCCTCGGGGAAGGCGCCGTCGGCCCAGGGACGTGCTCCGGTCTCCGTCCGCGCCGCGGCCTGTGCCTCTACGGGAACTGCCGCCAGCAGCATGCCCGCCGCCGTCAGCACGGCCGGCGCGATGCGCCACCGCGTCACTCTCGCTGTCCATGTCACTGGTTCGCCTCCATCGTCCGCGGATGACCGAAGCGAGTCCGGCCGCATCCGTCCTGTCACCGACTACTGATGCGGGAGACGCGCGAAAGGTTGAAGTGCCGGAACGAGAAGCACGTGAACTCCCCCGGGTGCACGGCGGGCCGCCGGAGCCGTCCGCCCCGACCCGCTCCTCAGACGTGCTGCGACATTCCCGCCTGCCCTCCGGGCGGACGGCGCTACTTCCGCAACACGCCTCAGGGCGCGCCGACGCGGTCCCGGTGACCGTCGTCCCTCCGCACGGGCGCCCGCCCACGGCCCGGGCCTCCGACGCCGGATCCGGCCGCTCCGGCATGACAGGCGGTCTAACCGGGCAATACATCTGAGAACGTGATGTCCCGGGCGGCATCCACCCCCGCCGACGTGACGGGACGGACGAAGGTTTAAGGTTCGGCCGTCCGCCGATCGACCGAAACCCGCAGGCGGACACCACGAGCAACAGCGGCACGTGCGCGCCGGACGGGCAGCAGTGCGACGCGTCTGGGGGACTTGGACGATGAACCCGACAGCACGGGACCCGGAACACCACGGCGGTCACGACACCGACGGGAGCGGCGAGGCACCGGCCCGGCGCAGGCCGTCCCGTGACGCCCTGCCGACCGAGCTCGTACCCCAGGCGGGGGCCAAGGCCCGCGTCGTGCGACTCATATCCGGCGACCTCCTGATCACGGTCAACCCCGTGGACGGCAGCGAGGCCGAGCCCTGCCCGCCCGGCGTGCGGCCCGAGGCCCCGCTCCGGCGCAACGACGAGGAACGCGCCACCCGTGAGCGTGCGGCGGAACCTCCCGTACCGCCGGGCCCGCCCGCCCCGCAACTGCCGCTGCTGGAGCGTCAGGAGGAGCGTGGGCGGCTCGTACGCCTGCTCACCCGGGGCCGTTCGGCCCGCCTCAGCGGCCCGGCCGGCTCCGGCCGTACCGCCCTGCTGGACGCCGTCGCCGCCGACTGCGCCGAACTCGCGCCCGACGGTGTCGTCCGGCTCTCCGGTCACCGCCGCACCGCCGCCGACCTGCTGCACGCGCTCTACGAGACCGTGTACGACGCCCCGCTGCGCCGTCCCGAGCGCGAGGAGCTGCTGGGCGCGCTCTCCGGGATCGGCGCGGTCGTCGTCGTGGACGACCTGGAGTTCGGCGGCACCGCCCTGGAAGAACTCCTCGACGCCACGCCCGAGTGCGCCTTCCTCTTCGGCACGACCCCCGACGTGGCCACGGACGCCGAGCTCGACGAGGTCTCCCTCGCGGGACTGAGCCGGGCCGCGGCGACCGACCTGTTGAGCCGGGTGGCCGGACGGCCGCTCACCGACGAGGAGTCGAACTGGTCGGGCGACCTCTGGTTCGAGTCCGAGGGGCTCCCGCTGCGGTTCGTCCAGGCGGGCGCCCTACTCCGCCAGCGCGACCAGCTCCGGGAGATCCCGGAGGACTTCGACGAGTACGGCGCGTTCGAGGAGCGGCCCGCGGGCGCCCTGCCCGTGCCCCTCGTCCCGGTCCTCGACGGCGAGGTGCCGCTGCCCAGCATCGGCGAGGCCGCCGCGCCCGCCCCGCTGCTCGCCTCCCGCCTCAGCGAGGCCGCCCGCGAAGCCCTGCGGTTCGCCGTCGCGCTCGGCGGCGAGGTGCCGCACCAGGCGCACCTTCCGGCGCTGATCGGACACACCCACGCGGATGCCGCGCTCGGTGAACTCGCCGGTGCCGGGCTCCTCTCACCGGCCGGCTCCCGTTACCGGCTGGCAGCCGGCGTCCAGGTCCAGCTGGAACTCGGCGGCTACGCCGAGGGCGCCGAGCACCGCGCCCTCACCGTCGCCGAGCACTACGCCTGGTGGGTCAAGCACCCCTCGGTCACCCCCGCGCGCGCGGTCGCCGAGGCCGACGCCGTACTCGCGGCGATGACGGTGCTGCTCCCCAGCGGCAACCCCCAGGCGGCGCCGGTCGTCGTCCGGCTCGCCCGGAGCGCGGGGCCCGCCTTTGCCGTCGCCCTGCAGTGGGGCGTCTGGGAGAAGGCCCTGCGGGTCGGCCAGGAGGCGTCGCGGCTGGCCGGCGAGGTGGCCGAAGAAGCCTATTTCCACCATGAGTTGGGTGTCCTCGCGCTCTGTGCCGGACACCTGGACCGGGCGCGGGCGGAGCTGGAGGCGTCGATCGGGCTCCGTGGCGCGCTCGCCGACCGGTCAGGGGCCGTCGCCGGACGCCGCGCGCTCGCCCTGGTCACCGACCGCTCCGGCACGCTGCCGCACGGGGCGAGGCCGGACGGGACCGCGGCGGACGCCGCCGCGGTTGCCCGGGGCGCCCGGGGCGACGGTGCCGCGACGGAAGTCCTGCCGGTCCTGCCGCCGCTGCCCGCCCTGCCGCGTCAGACGCTGGTGGTGGAGGAGCCGGCCGCGACCTACCCGGTGCCGGCCGCGGTACCGGGCAAGGGCGGGCGCCCCGCAGGCGTGAAGGCCCTGGGCCGTACCGTCGTCGCCGGAGCCCGGCGCAACCTGGTGGCCGTCGGCGCGGGCGCGTTGCTGGTCGCGGTGCTCGGTACCGTCGTGACGCTCGGCGCCACCGCGGGCAGCGAGGACGCGGGCAACCAGAGCGTCACCCCGGGGCACTCCGCCGAGGAGGGCGACGAGGAGAGCACCGTGCCGGCCGAGGACACCCCCGCCGACGACAGCGGCTCGGGCGGCGGCACCGCACCGGGCGGCAGCACCTCCGTCGAGCCCGGCACGTCCGGTACGCCCACCCCGGGCGCCACCGGCACGCCCACGCCCGGCAGCAGCGGTACGGCGCAGAGTCCGGACCCGGACGCCACCTCGCCCACCGCGTCCGACACGGGCAGCGCGGTGCCGAAGCCGCCGGCCGGCGGTTCCTCCTCGACCCCGCCCAAGGGCTCCACCGGCGGTTCCACGGGATCCACCTCGACCCCCTCGGCGCCGAGCACCACCCCGTCGACCACCCCTCCGACGGAGACCCCGTCCACCGGCGAGACCCCCGGCGACGACGGAGGCGGCGACGGGGGAGGTACCGACGACGGCGGTACGGCCACCGCCACCGCGTCCGGCACCGCCGAAGCGAGCCCCTGGGGAAGCCCCGGGACCGCGACGGCCACGCCCGACGAGGCCTGAGCAGTCGGATTCCGGACGAGGTGACGTTTCCAGGCCGTACCGCGCCTCCCGAAACATCGAAAACCGGACGGCTTGCCGATCAAGCCGTCCGGTCTGCCGTGCCCTGCGCGGGCCGGCGGGGGATCAGAACAGTCGCAGCTTGTCGTCCTCGATACCGCGCATCGCGTCGTAGTCCAGGACCACGCAGCCGATCTTGCGGTCCGTGGCGAGCACCCGTGCCTGCGGCTTGATCTCCTGCGCCGCGAAGACACCGCGAACCGGCGCCAGGTGGGGGTCGCGGTTGAGCAGTTCCAGATAACGGGTGAGCTGCTCGACACCGTCGATGTCACCGCGCCGCTTGAGTTCGACGGCCACGGTGGCGCCCTCGGCGTCCCGGCAGAGGATGTCCACGGGACCGATGGCGGTGGGGTATTCGCGGCGGATCAAGGTGTAGCCCTCGCCCAGGATCTCGATCCGGTCGGCGAGCAACTCCTGGAGGTGCGCCTCCACACCGTCCTTGATCAGGCCGGGATCGACGCCGAGTTCGTGCGAGGAGTCGTGGAGGATCTCCTCCATCGTGATGATCAGTTTCTCGCCCGCCTTGTTCACCACCGTCCAGACACCCGCGTCGTCGCCGGAGCCCTCCTTCAGGGTGCACGGCGGGGACATCCAGTTGAGCGGTTTGTACGCCCGGTCGTCGGCGTGGATCGAGACGCTGCCGTCCGCCTTCACCAGGATCAGACGGGGAGCGGAGGGCAGGTGGGCGGTGAGCCGGCCCGCGTAGTCGACGGAGCAACGGGCGATGACGAGACGCATGGTCGGCAACGCTACTCGACAACGGGCGGTCGGCGCGATTCGCACCTCCTGAGCCACTTCCGCCCCTGCCGCAGCACATGCGGTCTTGCCCCCTTTGCTCAGGTTCGTTGTTGGCCGGTTGTGTTCCCAATCTCCTGGTGCGACCAGGACCGCGCCCTTACCGTGGAAGCAGGAGGTCGCCGGGCGTGCACGCTGCGTCGCCGCCGTCCTTCTGCCGTGCCCGTAAGGCCCCGGCCTCCTGCCGGGGTCGCGAGAGGAGAACCCATGTCGCTCGACGTCTCACCGGCCCTCTTGGAACAGGCCGAGCGAGGCGAGGTCGACGAAGCCGACTTCGTCGACTGCGTCCGGACCTCCCTGCCCTACGCATGGGAGATGATCAGCTCCCTGGTGGCCCAGCTGAAGGTGGACGGCGGGCAGTTCGCCGACAACCAGACGCCGCCGCCGAACGAGCAGGCACGTGGCCAGCTGCTGCGCGCGCTCGCGAGCGACGCGATACGCGGTGCCCTGCAACGGCACTTCGGAGTGCGACTGGCATTCCAGAACTGCCACCGTGTCGCGGTCTTCCCGCTCGACCCGTCGGTCGACGACCGGCTGGCCAAGTTCACCTCGGTGAGAGGCCAGCCTCCACCCCCGCCTCACCGCCGCGCTGATCGCCCTGTTCCAGGACAAGGCCACCAATCCCCACGGCGGGCAGCTCCTCTTCAC
>NZ_JBHWZJ010000023.1:0-40961 GCF_042728415.1 Streptomyces sp. NPDC060198
CTCTGTTCTAATGGATCGCTTGTCCGAAGGGTGTGCGAGGCCGTGCGATCCGCGTGGCCGCCCGATCCGCGAGACCCTCCGATCGGCGTGCACGACTCGATGCGAACCGGTGGGTGAATTCATTGCGGATGGGGAAAGCGGCGCCCGGCCCGGGAGGCGACGAGCGGAGCCGTACCGGAGACAGCTGGTCCGTCCCGGCTCAGCAGACGCGCGGCACGGACCCCGGGCACCCCGGGCACTCCGGGGACGACGATCCGCAGCCGCGAACACCGGCCTCCGAAGCGCCGACACCCGAGGCACCGCCCTCCGAGGCACCGGCCTCCGAAGCGCCGGCACCCGAGGCACCGCCCTCCGAGGCACCGGCCTCCGAAACGCCGACACCCGAGGAACGGCCCGGTCGCGTCCCGCTGCGCCCGTACCTGATCATCGGCGCGGTCCTCTGCGCCCTGTACTTCCTCTACGCCTACCTCCAGTACGCCCGCTTCGACTCGCCCTCCTGGGACCTCGGCATCTTCGAGCAGGAGGTCCGGGCGTACGCCGGGTTCCACGCGCCAGTCGTCGACATCAAGGGCCCCGGCTACCTGATCCTCGGTGACCACTTCTCCCCGGCGGTGGCGCTGCTCGTCCCGCTCTACTGGATCTGGCCGTCCGCCGTCGCCCTGCTGTTCGCGCAGGCCGCCCTGTTCGCGCTCTCCGCCGTCATCGTGGGACGTACCGTCCAGCAGGTCCTCGGCGGGCGCTACGGGCCCTGGGTCACGGTCGCGTACGGCCTCTCCTGGGGGCTCCAGGAGGCGGTGAAGTCCGACTTCCACGAGATCGCCCTCGCGGTCCCGCTGATCGCCCTGGTCTGCCGGGCGCTGCTCACCGAGCGCTGGTCGGCCGCCGTCCTCTGGGCCCTGCCGCTGGTCCTGGTCAAGGAGGATCTCGGTATCACGGTGGCCGCCGTCGGGTTGGTCCTCTTCGTCCTGGGGCAGCGCTTCCAGGGCACCCTGCTCGCGGTCGCCGGAACCTGCTTCTTCGTGCTCACCGTCTTCGTCCTCATACCGGCGGCCAGCAGTGCGGGCGGTTACGACTACTGGAAGAAGATCGACACCGACGGCCAACAGCACGTCTCCACCCTCGACGTGGTGCTCGGGGCGTTCGACTCGTCCGTCAAGATCGAGATGCTGGTCTTCCTCTTCGGCATCACCGCCTTCATGGGCTTGCGTTCACCACTGGCACTGCTCGTCCTGCCCACGCTCGGCTGGCGGCTGCTCTCCCAGGACCCGAACCACTGGGGCATGGTCTGGCACTACAGCGCCGTCCTCATGCCGGTGGTCTTCCTCGCCATGGCGGACGGCGTCCGCCGCAGCCGTACGTCCCCGAGGCCCTGGCTCGTCTCCTTCGGGAACGCCGTCGTCCCGGTGACCGTGGGCATCGCCTTCGCGATGACCCAGCACCTGCCGCTGCGCGAACTGCTGCGTCCGGAGACCTACCGCGCCGACGCGGGGACGCACGCGGCGCGCGAGGCGATGGCCGCGATCCCGGTGGGCACGCGCGTCGAGACCGACATCGCGCTGATGGCGCACCTCACCGCCGACCGGACGGTCTACTGGATCGGCGGCGCGCCCGGGACGGCCCCCGACATCGTCGCCTTCGACCTGGACGCCGGCTGGGCCCGGTCGATCCAGGACCCGGCCGTGTACGCGACGCAGCTGCACCCGGAGGCGGCGTACCGGCTCAAGCTCCGCACCGGCAGCATCGTCGTGGTGGAACGGATCCCGGCGGGCTGACCTCGGTCCGGACGCGCACGAAGGCCGTGCCCCGCGGACGGCGGAGTCACGGCCTTCGTGCGTCGGCGGTCGCGCCGGGGTGTCAGTACTGCTGAGGCTGCTTGTGACGGTTGAACCAGGCGCTGCCGTCGCTGTTGGCCGCGAAGACGACGACGAGGATGGCGAGCACCGTGTAGACGAGGCCGACCACGATGAACGGGTAGATGCCGAGGATCGCCGTCAGCACGCCGAAGACGATGGTCGTGACGCGCAGGCCGCTGCCGCCCTTGCCGAACTTCGCGCCGAGGACGATGGCGAGCACCGCCCACACCACCGCGAAGACGGTGATCGCCCACAGCACGCCGCCCGAGTAGTCGGCGAGCTGCTGGAACTGGACGTCCTCCTGGAGGGAGGCGTCGTTCTTCGCGGCGCTGACGGCCCCCGCGCTGATCGCGAAGAGGATGGCGCCGATGATGCTGAGGCCGCCCATCACGAAGAGCATCACGCGGGCCGCCTTCACCCCACCCGGCATCTCGGTCGGGCCGGCCGGGAACCCGCCCTGGCCGTACGGCGCCTGGGGGTAGCCGTAGCCCTGCTGGGGCGCGCCCTGCGGGGCCTGCGGGTAGCCGTATCCGGGCTGCTGACCGCCGGGCTGCTGCTGGCCGTAAGGGTTGTTGGGGTCGCCGAAGCTCATGGCGAGATTCCTCCGTTGTGACGATGCGGGGACGGTACGGCCCGCGCGGAGGATTTGCTGCGCAAACGAACGGTTCGTCCCCCCGGCACGGTCCGCATTGCTGCGCGCCTTATCGTCGTCCTGCTGGCCGGTTCCTGTCCACCCGATTGGCGTAGTAGTTGTGCAAGTGCAACCTGGTGCGTCCGCTCACCGGACCCGAATTGGTACCCAGGTGGGTTCATCCGCGAGGATGGGGGCATGACTGCCCAGATTCTCGATGGCAAGGCCACCGCAGCCGCGATCAAGTCCGAACTGACCGTCCGCGTGGCGGCCCTCAAGGAGCGGGGCATCACGCCCGGCCTCGGAACCCTGCTCGTCGGGGACGACCCGGGCAGCCGGTGGTACGTCAACGGCAAGCACCGTGACTGCGCGCAGGTCGGCATCGGCTCGATCCAGCGCGAACTCCCCGACACCGCCACCCAGGAGGAGATCGAGGACGTCGTCCGCGAACTCAACTCCAACCCCGAGTGCACCGGTTACATCGTGCAGCTCCCGCTCCCCAAGGGCATCGACACCAACCGCGTGCTGGAGCTCATGGACCCGGCCAAGGACGCCGACGGGCTGCACCCCATGAACCTCGGCCGCCTCGTCCTGGGCGAGGCCGGTCCGCTGCCCTGCACCCCGCAGGGCGTCGTCCAGCTGCTCCGCCACCACGGCGTGGAGATCGGCGGGAAGCACGTCGTGGTCGTCGGCCGCGGTGTCACGATCGGCCGCCCGATCCCGCTGCTGCTGACCCGCAAGTCCGAGAACGCCACGGTCACCCAGTGCCACACCGGCACCCGCGACCTCTCCGCCCACCTCAAGGAGGCCGACATCATCGTCGCCGCCGCCGGGGTGGCCCACATCGTCAAGCCCGAGGACGTGAAGCCGGGCGCCGCCGTGCTGGACGTCGGCGTGAGCCGTGACGAGAACGGCAAGATCGTCGGAGACGTGCACCCGGGCGTGGCCGAGGTCGCCGCCTGGATCTCGCCGAACCCGGGCGGTGTCGGCCCGATGACCCGCGCGCAGCTGCTGGTGAACGTCGTCGAGGCCGCCGAGCGTGCCGCCGCCGAGGCCGACGCCCCGGCAGCCGGCTGACCCCGGCGCGTACGACCCCCGCCCTCGTGAGTCCGGTCGCCCGACCGTTCGCGACTCCGTTCCCGCAGACCGGAAGGAACCCGATGGCTGCTGCCATGAGCCCGGCAGACCCTGCCCGCCGCGAAACGCGGGACCCGGGCGACGCGGACCACGCCGGGACAGCGGGGGAAGCCGGGGGATCCGCCGCCGAGCCCGATGAGGCCGTGGCGCCGCAGGACGCGTCCTCGGCGACGCCCCGGCGGTCCTGGCGGTTCACGCTGACCCGCGACACCGCCCGCCCCGAGGGCGGCGGCCGGGCGGCGTCGGGCGACGCCCCCGCACCCGCCCGCCAGTGGCCGCTGCTCGCGGTGCTCGTGACGGCGGCCCTGGGACTGCTGATCGTGGCCACCGACCCGTTCGCCGAGGCCTTCCGGATCGGCTCCCTGCTGATCGGGGTGGCCCTGCTGGCCGGGGCCGTGCTGCGCTGGGCGGTCCCGTCCGTCGGCATGCTGGCGGTACGGTCCCGGTTCACCGACCTGGTCACGTACGGGGTGATGGGCGCGCTGATCGTGCTGCTCGCGCTGATGGCGCAGCCGAAGCCGTGGCTGGACGTCCCGTTCCTGGAGGACGCGGTCCACTTCACGATCCGCTGAGGGCCGGACCCCGGACGGACGGACGGTCGTTCGCGCGGAGCCCCTGGTGCGTGGCCCGCGGGGTGTCCGTCCCTTCCCCCGACAGGGACGGACACCTGGGGCGGGCGGGGCAGTGCTGCCCCGGCGGGCGGCGACGCGAGCGCCGTCCGCGACCCGCTCCAAGAGTCATGGACACGATCAGGCGGGGCAAGGAACGGTCGCTCCCTGTGGCACGGAAGTGACCATTCCGGCACTGTGTGACCGCTGTGCGACCGCCTCGTGACCACCCTGCACGGGTGGCCGCGCCCGCTCTCTTCCCGGCCGGACGTGCCGATCCCCGGGTGTCGGTACGGAGGTTCTGTGGGCCGTGACACAGGGGGGCGGGCGGTCCGCGTGGCCCGGGTCGGATAGCCTGACCGACGGATATCTCTTCACATCAAGATTCAGGAGATGTCCAGCTCCAGGGGCCATGAGCCCCCACCGCCAGCTGTCTAACGGAGATCGCCATGACCCGCACTCCCGTGAATGTCACCGTGACCGGCGCGGCCGGCCAGATCGGCTACGCGCTGCTCTTCCGCATCGCCTCCGGTCACCTGCTCGGCCCGGACGTGCCGGTCAACCTGCGTCTCCTGGAGATCCCGCAGGGTCTCAAGGCCGCCGAGGGCACCGCGATGGAGCTCGACGACTGCGCCTTCCCGCTGCTGCGCGGCATCGAGATCACGGACGACGCCAACGCCGCGTTCAACGGCGCCAACGTCGCGCTGCTCGTCGGCGCCCGCCCGCGCACCAAGGGCATGGAGCGTGGCGACCTGCTCTCCGCCAACGGTGGCATCTTCAAGCCCCAGGGCAAGGCCATCAACGACAACGCCGCGGACGACATCAAGGTCCTCGTCGTCGGCAACCCGGCCAACACCAACGCGCTCATCGCGCAGGCCGCCGCACCGGACGTCCCGGCCGAGCGCTTCACCGCGATGACCCGCCTCGACCACAACCGCGCGATCTCGCAGCTGGCCGCCAAGACCGGTGCCGCCGTCTCCGACATCAAGAAGCTGACGATCTGGGGCAACCACTCGGCCACCCAGTACCCGGACATCTTCCACGCGGAGATCGCCGGCAAGAACGCCGCCGAGGTCGTCAACGACGAGGTGTGGCTGGCCGACACCTTCATCCCGACCGTCGCCAAGCGCGGCGCGGCGATCATCGAGGCCCGTGGCGCGTCTTCCGCCGCCTCGGCCGCCAACGCCGCCATCGACCACGTGTACACCTGGGTCAACGGCACCGCCGAGGGCAACTGGACCTCGATGGGCATCCCGTCGGACGGCTCCTACGGCGTCCCCGAGGGCATCATCTCGTCCTTCCCGGTCACCACGGCGAACGGTTCGTACGAGATCGTCCAGGGCCTGGACATCAACGAGTTCTCCCGCGCGCGCATCGACGCGTCGGTCGCGGAGCTCGTCGAGGAGCGCGACGCGGTCCGCGAGCTCGGCCTGATCTGAGCCTGAGGGGCCACCCGGCTCCCACCGGCTTCCGGAACGCCCGTACGGCATCGGCCGTGCGGGCGCTCCGTGCGTCGCGGGCCGCTCCCCGTGCGTCCCGGTCCCGCCGTGGCCCGTTTCCGTCGTGTTCCGGCTCCGCGGTGGGTCTGTGGGAAAGGGCTGCGGCAAAGGGCTGCGGGGAGGGGCTGCGACGCGCGGACGTGAAGGTTGCGTGCACGGCCCTCTCGTGACGCACAATCACCTCGCACCGCCACTCCACCGCCCGCTACATTGGCGTCCTTTCCCATCTGCAACACCCGTGCCAATGACACGGGTTGCTCATCGAAGGGGTGCCGGTGTCCGTGACCTCCGTGCCGTCGCAGGAGCCCCCCGGCGGGGACGAGCCGCGCGCGAGGCCGCCGGTGCATCCGTCGGGCAGCGAAGCCTGCCGACTGCTCTGCGCCGGGGTCCACCACGACGAGGGCTTCCGCGACGCGGTGATCGACCATCTCTACGTCCAGGAGAACCGCATCGTCGCCCCGTCCGCGGGTTTCGACGCGACCCGCGTCCTGGCGCACGCCCTGTGGGCGCAGAGGACCCGGCTCCGGTGGGCGGCGGGCGTCCTGGCGTGCTGGGTGCTGGCGGTCTACGTCACCCGTGGCGTCTTCCTCCTGCCGGCCATGGCGGCCGTCTACATCGGTCTCGCCCGTGCCGTACGGGGAACCGCCGGGGAGCCGCCCTTCTACCGGGTCTTCCCGGCCCTGTTGATGCGCTGGTACGGGCGCTTCTTCCTCGTCGCGTTCCTGGTGGTCGTCGTCGGCGCCCTCTTCGGCGGCACCGTCGACTGGTTCGACGACGGCGACTCCTACTCCTACGACTCCAGTGGCTCGTACGGGTCGGACGCCGACTTCTCCGGCAGCCTCCTCGGCGTGTTCGTCCTGGGGCCCGGCCTCCTCTCCGGACTCCTGGAGGGCATGCCCACCTCGCTGCCGTGGCTCTGCCTGCTGGCCTTCGCCGGGATCGCCGCCCTCCTCGTCGTCCAACGCGACCAGTGGGCCCGGGTGATGGGCACCCATCTCGCTCCGCAGCACTTCGCCGACCTCTCCGCCGACCCGGCCGAGCGGTCCGCGGGTGGCCGGTTCCGCCGGCTGCGCGACCGCATCCGCGTCGAGCAGCACTCCCCGCTGATCATGTACAACGAGGCCGATCCGTTCTGCGGGAGTGGCGACACCCGCCGTGCGTGGAATCTCTCCGTCGAGCTCCGCTCGCGTACGGACACCGAGGCCGAACCCCTCGACAACGCGACCATCCTCCGCCGTATCGTGCCGCTGCTCGAAGGGCTGCGGGTGCCGTCCCCGCACGGATCGCCGCAGGCCGCCGAGGCCGTGCGAGACCGGCTGCGCGAACTCCAGGTCGACGAGTGCGTCTTCCTTCCGGTGCGGGGGCTGCCGAGGCGTCAGGACGCCCCGTACGGGCCCGAGGGGTTCGAGGCGCACCGGCGGGCCGCCTTGGAGGAGGGTGGCGAAGGCCGTCGCCACTTCCTGCGGATCAGGGTCGGAGGCTGGGGCGAAGAGGTCGTCGTCACCGTCTTCGTCCGGGTCCACACCCAGGGCGGGATGCTGATGCTGGAGGTCGCCCCGCACATACTGACGCCGCTGCTGCCGTACTTCCGGGACGCGGACCAGATCGCCCACCAGCACCGCAACAACAGCTGGTTCGGCAAGGCGTACTGGGCGGCCACCCGCGTGCCCGACTCCCTGGTGGCGTCCCTGACGACGCTCTTCAGGACAGCTGTCGGCGTACGGCGCCAGCTCACCGAGGGCTTCGGCGGAGCGCTTCCCGAGGGGCCCGGACTCTCGGTCCGGCAGCTCGCCTCGGACACCGGGGCCGCGCTCTTCCAGGAGATGGACGTCGACCGCTACCTCAAGAGCATCGAGGACCGGGTGACGAGCGGGGTACGGCTGGCGCTGCGCGAAGCCGGCTGGCAGACCGACGAGTTCGAGCAGAAGATCATCCAAGTGGGGGCGGGCGGCGTCTTCATCGAGTCCGCGGTCGACAGCGCCATCGGCGTCGGTGACCACAACACCGTCACCAGCAACCGGACGCGCGCGGAGCGACGCGACGCCCCCGAAGCGGCGCCGGACTCCAGGGCGGGCGGTGCGCCCCGGTCGGGACCGGATCACGACGCCGGCAGGCCGGCGTCGTCCCCCCGACCGTCCTCGCCGCTCGCCGCCGAGGGCCCGAAGAAGTGACCCGCTCCACCGGAGGGAGATGACCATGGAAAGCACGGAAGGACAGCAGGGACCGCCGGCCGGTGTACGCATCGGTTCCGTGACGGGCAGTGCGTTCGCCATCGGCGACCACAACACCGTGACGCAGAACCAGAACAGCGTGCCGGTCGCCGAGGACCAGGCGGAACTGCTGCGTACGGTCAAGGAGCTGCGCGCGGACCTCGCCCGCTTCGTCGCGACGGACACCACCGGCCGCCTGGACACCGAACTCGCCGTCGTGGCCGAGGAGATCGAGACCGGCGGCGCCGCCGAACCCGGACGGCTCGTCCGGCTCCGCGACGCCATGGAGGCGGCCGGCGCCTTCGTCGCGACGCTGGCATCGGGTGTCGCGGTCGGCCATGAGCTCGCGGCCCTGCTGGGAGGCTGACCGATGACCGGGGGCGGCGCACCGCGCTGGAACGACGAGACACAGAGGTGGGAGACCGGGGAGCACACTCCGCGGGCCGCCCCACCACCCCTGCCGGACTCCCCGCCGGTGGCCCCGAGTCCGCCGATGGGGTACCCGTCCCTACCGCCGGGCCCGCCGCCGCTCGCACCCCCGCAGGTGTCGGACGGTCCGACGCGGTCCGGGTACGTCCACGGTCCGGACGGGCGGGGCGGATTCGCGGACGGCTTCCCCGGCGGGTTCGTCGGCGAGGTCGGCCCCAGGGACGGCGGCGCTGCCGGCGAGGAGGGCGACAGCACCTGGTGGCAACGCTTCACCCCGCTGACCGCCGGTCTCACGGTCGGCGTGCTCGCCGCGTGCACGGCCGCCCTCTGGCTCACGCTCGCCCAGGAACCCGACCCCGTGACGCAGGGAGCGTCGGCCTCCGACTCCGCCCCCGTGACGGAGGCGGCCGACGGGCAGGGCACCGGTGAGGAGCCCCCCGCCGAACCGACCGGCGAGGGACCGGCCCCCACCGACGAGGAGACCTCGGCGGCGGCAGGCCCCGGGTACACGGCCGTGGACGACCCGGGCGGCTTCACCGTCACCGTGCCCGAGGAGTGGCAGGACCGCACCGAGGACGACCACGGCGTCTACTACACCTCGGCGGACGGCACCTCGCTGCTCCAGGTCTGGCAGGTCACCGGGTTCACCAGCGCCCTGGACGCGGCGCACGCCGCCTCCGAGAGCCGCAGGACCAGCCCCGGGTTCCAGGAGATCAGCGTCGGGGCGGTGGACTCCCCGGACGGCGGCGACGCGGCCGAGCTGGTCTACGCGTACGACCACGAGGCGACCGGTACCCGCCGCAAGGTGATCGACCGGGTGTTCACCGCGTCGGACGGCAGGCTGTACGCCCTGCTGGTCGCCGCACCCGACACGAAGTGGCCGCTCCACGAAGAGATCCTCGCCGAGGCGGTCGCCGGCTTCGCCCCACGGGGACCGGCGCTCTGACTCCGGGGCGGACGAAAGCGGTGGGCCCATCGGGCGTTTCCGGCGCGGCGGTGGCCCCCGCGCCCCTCGGGGCGCATGTCCGAGGGTACGGGGGCGGGCGGCGGTCACGACGGGACGGCCGGGCCGTCACCGTCGTACCGGGGGAGTGGTCGGGGCGACCGGTCGGGGGCTGCGCTCAGCCGTTGGCGGCGGTGACGTTCACCGCCGCCCACGCCTTGTTCACCGCCGCGTACTCCGTGCCGCTCTGCCCGTACAGGTCCGCCGCGGCCTGCAGGGTCGCCGTGCGGGCGTCGTGGAAGTCGGTGCTGGAGACCATGTACCGGGTCAGCGCCTGGTAGAAGATCGCCACCGCCTTGTCGCGGCCGATGCCGGTCACCGTCGAACCGTCGTAGGTCGCCGAGCTGTAGGAGACGCCACCGATGGTCTTGCTCCCGCTGCCCTCCGCCAGCAGGTAGAAGGCGTGGGAGGAGACGCCGGAGCCCGCGTGCACCTCCGTGCTGGGAGCCTTCGTGCTCCAGTAGTCGACAGCGCCCTCCAGCTTGTCCAGCGACGGGTGGTCGAGCCGGCGCAGGAACCCCTGTGCGAGGCCCAGTTGCTCGCCCATCAGGTAGTTGGGGGCGTGCGTCGGGTTGTTGGTGGTGAACTCGACGGCGGAGCCGAAGATGTCGGCCAGCGACTCGTTGAGCGAACCCGCCTCGCCGATCTGGTTGCCGGCCGAGTCGTAGTCGGTCTCCAGGCCGGCCGTGGACGCCACCACCCCGTGCGTCAGTTCGTGCCCGGTGACGTCCAGCTGGGTCAGCGGCTTGGTGAAGGTCGAGCCGTCGCCGTCGCCGTAGACCATGCACCAGCAGCCGTCGCTCCACCCGGCGTTGCCGTAATTGCGGGCGTAGTGGACGACGCCGTGCGGGCCGACACCGTCGTTCCTGACGCCGTTGCGGGCGAAGGTCTTCTTGTAGAAGTCGAAGGTCGAGGTCAGCCCGTACTGGGCGTCCACTCCGGCGGTGTTGGTGTCGGACGTGGTGCCGTTGCCCCACTTGTCGTCCGTGTCGGTCATGACGCTGGATCCGGTGAAGACGCTCGACTCCGACAGGGACTTGTTCATGGCGTTCTTGACCTGGGCGCCGCCGCGGGTCGTGTCGGTGAGGGTGTACGAGGACGCCGCGGTCTGTGTGGTGTTCAGGGTCACCGTGCCGTCGTACATCGACGCGCCGGTGCCCACCGCCGGGGCGGGGTACGAGGCGACGAACCGCCTGGCCGCGGGGGCGAACGAGGGCGCGGTCGTGGTCTTGGCGGGTCTGGCGCGCTCGCCCAGGGCCAGGAGCTTGCTCTCCAGCTTGGGCGAGATGAACTCGTCCAGGGCCGCCGCGTCGCTCACCACCCTGCCGGTCACCGCGTCGAGCAGCACGGAGCGGGCGGTCGCGGCGTCCGCGCCCACGGACACCCCCACCTGGTAGGCGAGGATGCTCGCGCCCTGATGGAAACGCACCACCAGGCGGGGAGCCGCGGCGGAGCCGTTCGACACCACCGAGGCGGCCTTGGCGCGGGCCTGACCGGTGGTGACCTTCGCCGCCACCGTCGGCACCGAGACCGCCTTGTCCGCGGCGCGGGTCACGCCGAGGTACCCGGAGGAGCTGCTGAGGTGGACAACGATGTCGGCACCCACGACCGGAATGCCCCGGAAGGTCTGCGAGAAGCGCACGTGCTGCCGGCCGTTCCGGTCTGCCATGACGTCCGTGGCGACCAGCCCGCTCAGCCCGGTCAGTCCGGTCGTGGCGGCGTGCGAGAAGGCCGCGGAGCGCGCGGCGCTCACGATCGCGCCCCGGGCCGGAACCGCCTGCGGGCCGCTCGGCGTGGGGGAGGCCATCGCGGCGGTGCCCGTGATCGAGGCCGAAGCCACCGTGGTGAGCGTCAATGCGAGGGTGAGCCTGGATATGAGAGGAGAGGGCATCTGCGGGTTCGTCCTTCCGGGACTCAACTCGGCGCGCCCCGCCGGAAACGGCGGGGCGCTGGCGAGAGCATGCCATGGAGGGTGTCACGGACGCGGATGCTTCGGGTCGGCAGGGTTGCCCTGCGGACCCCAGGAGGGCGATGACATTTCTCGCCGTTTCAGGGCCCGTTGGCTGCGGGCGGCGAGTGGCCCGCAGGGTGTGGCAGGCAATTCGGTGCCGAACTTGTGGTGGTGCTCCCTGATTGCGGCGGCTGGGGGCGTCGGCCGGTGGTGTGGGCGGGACTTTCGACGCACGCCCTGAGCCGAGGGTCCGGGCAGGGAAAGGCCCCGCGGGCCGTAGCCAGCGGGGCGTCCCGGACGTACCGGCCGGACTCACCGACCGGACGTACCGGCCGGACTCACCGACCGGGGGCGTCCCGGGGAGGTCCCCCGGAAGTCCGTGCGTGCCGGGCGGGCCGGTGCGGCGGGTGCCGGGGGTGGGTCAGTGCGCGCCCGGGGTGTAGTGGCCCGGGACCATGCGAGTGCTCACGGCGAAGCGGTTCCAGCCGTTGATCACGTTGATCGCGGCGACCAGGTGGGCCAGCTCGGTCTCGTCGAAGTGCTTGGCGGCCTTCTCCCAGACCTCGTCCGGCACGAACCCGTCGGTCACGACGGTGATCGCCTCGGTCAGTTCGATCGCCGCGATCTCCTTCTCCGTGTAGAAGTGCTTCGACTCCTCCCACGCGCTGAGCTGCACGATCCGCTGGACGGTCTCGCCCTGCGCGAGGGCGTCCTTGGTGTGCATGTCCAGGCAGAACGCGCAGTGGTTGAGCTGCGAGGAGCGGATCTTCACCAGCTCGCCGATGACGGGGTCGAGCCCCTTACGGGCCGCCGCGTCCAGCCGGACCATGGCCTTGTAGACGTCGGGGGCGAGCTCCGCCCAGTTGAGGCGCGGGGTGTGCTCGGGGGTGAACTCGGACGTGGCGTGGGTGTGGCTCCGTGTCGTCATGCCCACCACGCTACGGCTCGGGTGGCACCGGACTATGGTCCATTTCCATGACGGATTCATGGGCCACTTTCGGCGCCGACCTGCACATCGAGCCGCACGCCGGAGGCTTGCGCGACGGGCTGATGGAGGCGCTGCGGGACGCCGTCCGCACCGGGAGGCTGACCCCCGGCAGCCGACTGCCGTCCTCCCGGGCGCTCGCCGCCGACCTGGGGATCGCGCGGAACACGGTGGCCGACGCCTACGCGGAACTGGTCGCCGAGGGGTGGCTCACCGCCCGCCAGGGCTCCGGGACCCGTGTCGCGCGGCGGGCGGAGCCGCGTGGCGGGACCCCGGTCGCCCGCAGGACCCTGCCGGCCCGCAGGCTGCCCACGTACAGCCTGATGCCCGGCCAGCCGGACCTGGCCTCCTTCCCGCGCGCCGCATGGCTCCGCGCGTCCCGCCGCGCGCTCACCGAAGCGCCGGACGAAGCATTCGGATACGGCGATCCGCGCGGACGCACCGAACTGCGCACCGCCGTCGCGGAGTACGTCGGCCGGGCGCGCGGGGTGTACGCCGACCCGGAACGCGTGGTGATCTGCTCGGGCTTCATCCACGGACTGCGCCTGGTCGGCGAGGTGTTGGCGCGGCGTGAGGTGCGCGAGGTCGCCGTGGACTCGTACGGACTCGACTTCCACCGTACGGCCCTGGCGCGGGCCGGACTGCGCACGCCGTGCGTGCCGGTGGACCGACTCGGCACCGTGGTGGGCGCGTTGGCGGACAGGCCCGAGGCGGGGGCCGTACTCATGACGCCCGCGCACCAGTTCCCCACCGGGGTGCCGCTGCATCCGGACCGCCGGGTGGCGGTCGTCGACTGGGCGCGTGCGACGGGCGGGCTGATCGTCGAGGACGACTACGACGGCGAGTTCCGCTACGACCGCCAGCCGGTCGGCAGCCTCCAGGGACTCGACCCCGACCGCGTCGTCCACATCGGCACGGTGAGCAAGTCCCTCGCTCCGGGACTCCGGTTGGGCTGGATGGTGGCGCCTGCCGGCATGGTGGCGGAACTGGCCGACGCCAAGGGCTTCTCCGACTGGACGACCGGCTCCCTGGACCAGCTCACCCTCGCGGAGTTCATCGCCTCGGGCGCGTACGACCGTCATGTGCGCGCCATGCGGCTGCGCTACCGGCGCCGACGCGACCAGCTCGTCGCCGCCCTGGCCGATCGGGCCCCGGAGATCCGGATCAGCGGCATCGCGGCGGGGCTGCACGCGGTCCTCGAACTCCCCGAGGGCACCGAGCGATCCGTGATCTCGGCCGCCGCCTTCCAGGGGCTGGCGCTGGAGGGCCTCTCCTACTTCCGCCACCCGGACGCCGCTCGGGAGCGGGACGCGCTGGTCATCAGCTACGGATCGCCTTCGGACAGTGCCTGGAAGGGGACCCTGGACGCACTGTGCCGGGTACTGCCGTGACGTGAACGGCCGCAGGGCCGGACGCGCCGGAGGGCGGATCGGCTACCTTGACGGCGACGGCGGTCGCAGGGGGTGGCGCGATGGGTGCGGCGATGCTGACACTGACGGCGGCGGTGATCGGAGGCGCGGTGTCGCTGGTCTCGGTGCTGCTCGCGCAACGCCACGCGCAGCGGGTCCACCAGCGGGAGCAGGAGCGCGTCGAGCGCCACCGGCAGGAGGACCTGACACGCGCCCGGGACGACCGCCTCCTCGCCGAACGGCAGGCCGTCTACGTGCGGTTCAACGCCGCGTCCCGCTCGGTCCGGGACGCCCTCGCGGCCTGCGCGGCCGACCTGCGGCGAACGGGCGCGGTGGACGGTCCGTGCCGTGACACGCTCCACGAGAGCTGGAGGGCGTACGTCGCCCACCACGCGGAGGTGAACATCCTCGCCTCCGACGAGGTCCACGGCCTGGCCGGCCGGGTCAACGGCGCCCTGCAGAGGATCCATCGCCATGTCGTGCGGCTGGACACCGGTGCGACGGACCCGGGCGACGGTCCCGAAGCCCTGGAGGGGCAGATCGAGGAGCTGTGGGAGCGCTTGGTCGCCCTGCGCGAGGGGATGCGCCAGGATCTCGGGATGACCATGACGCGACCCGGAGCCCCGGCCGGGGAGTGACGGGAGGCCGGCGTGCTCACCAGCCGAGCAGGTCCATGGATCTCCGGTCGAGCCACTCCACGAACGACACCGGCCCGCCGTCCAGGTTCAACGGAAGAATCCGGTCGCAGGTGGCCCGGCCGTCGAACCACAGAGTGCCCCGGTGCGGACCGGTGACCACGAGAAGCGTCGAGAAGCCGCAGCCGTTGTCCTGGATGTACACCGCTCCGGCGGTCCTGTACTCCTGGAACGCCTCGTACTCGGCATCCCACCGCGCCCGAGCCGCCTCGTGGGCGCCGGGGTCCGGGAAGTCCTCCGGCCGGGGCTCACGGGCGTCCAGCTCCTCCTCGCGGGCACGGCAGGAGTCCGGATGCGGAAAGGCGGTGGAGAGCAGGGCGAGGCTGGTGTGGTGATCCCCGTCCCAGCCCCAGCCCGCAGCGGTGCACCGCAGCCGGTTCACCACGCCACCGGCGCTCTCCCGGAGCAGGTACTCCCGGTACTGCTCGGGGAACGTGATCCCCAACTCCGCCTCGGCCGAGCGGACGTCCGCCTCGGAGAGCGGTGGCGGAGAGCCATTCCGCCCGGCCGCGGGCGGTGGAACCGGATCGTGGGGACGGCGCCCCCGGCCCAGCCGCCCGGCTTCCGCCACCCAGTCCGTCGCCATGCGGGTGAGGATAGGCGAATGGCGCGAGCTGGCGCCCGGGAGGGTTTCCGAAGGCGTACGGCGAACCCCTCACCGACCCGGGGGCCGCAGGGCAGACTTGGCCGCACGCAGCCGGAGCCGTTCCCGCCCCTCCTGTACCGGGACCGGCCGTACCGACCCGGAACCGGCCGACAGCGGGGAGATCAGGCGTGACCGAGCACCACGAACCGTTCCTCTACGTCGTCGTCTGCGCCTCCGGCATCGCCGACGGCGTGGGCGAACTCATCTCCGCAGCGCAGGCCGAGGGGTGGAGGGTCGGCGTGATCGCGACCCCGAACGGGCTCGGGTTCATCGATCAGGAAGCCGTCGAGGCCCAGACCGGCTACCCGATCCGCTCCGCGTGGCGCCGTCCCGGCAGCACGCAGCCGCTGCCGCCGGCCGATGCCATCGCGGTCGCGCCCGGCACCTTCAACACCATCAACAAGTGGGCCGCCGGTATCTCCGACACCCTGGCGCTCGGCATCCTCTGCGAGGCGTACGGGCTCGGCATCCCCGTAGCCGTGCAGCCCTACGTCAACGCGGCGCAGGCCGCTCACCCCGCGTACGAGGAGAGCCTGCACCGGCTCCGCTCCATGGGTGTCCTGGTCGGCGGCTACGTACCGCATCAGCCTGAGGCGGCCGGTGGGCGCGATGCGTACGGCTGGACCGAGGTGCTCGACCTGCTCCGCCCGCGCAGGGCCCCTGCGGACGCGTAGGTGCGGCGCTCCCCCCCTCGGCGTGGCCCGTGGCGGCAGGCTCACGCCTTCGCGGGGAACCCGGAGGTGAGGTGGGCCGCGAGCTGCCCCGCCGCGTCCTCCTGGAGAAGGTGGCCCGCGCCCTCGATCCAGTGCAGTTCGGCGTGCGGCACGCGCTCGTGCAGCCATCGCGCGTACTCCGGCGGGAGGATGCGGTCCTCCCGCCCCCAGATGAGCCGTACCGGAAGGGAGATGCTGCCGAGCAGATCCTCGTACGGGGCGGTGTCCGCCTGCCTGATCTGGCTGTACTGCCGGTAGAACGCGGCCTGTCCCGCGGCACCCCGCCACGGCGCGAGGTACGCGTCGAGGACTCCCGGCCGGAAGCCGACGTGCGTGGCGTGCCGCAGATGGGCGGCGACCAGCGCCTCGTGCGCGTACTCCGGCAGCTGCTCGAACACCTCCGTGTGCTCCAGGAAGAGCCGGAAGAGCCCCCGCTCCCAGTCGCCGCCGCTCACCGCGTCGAAGAGGGTCAGGTCCCGGTAGTTCCGCCGCTCCAGCAGCAGCGTCCGCAGGGCCACGGCGCCGCCGATGTCGTGCGCGACGACGCTGGGCGAGGACAGCTCCCAGTGGTCGAGGAGAGCGGCGAACCTCCTCGCGTGGGCCGCCAGGCCGAGGTCCTGGCCCTCGCGCTGCTCCGACTGGCCGAAGCCGAGGTGGTCGAAGACGAAGACCGTGCGGGTACGGGCGAGCGCCGGTGCGATGTCCCGCCAGAGGAAGGAGGAGTACGGGGTGCCGTGCACCAGCACGACAGGGTCGCCACCGGTGGGCCCTCCGTCGCCGAAGCGCCTCCACCGCATGACGCCACCGGGCGTCCCGAACTCCTCGCGCAGTTCCCACTCCACCGTCGGCCTCCTCTTCTCCGGCACGAATCCGCACCCTTCACCAGGCATTTCCCCGGCGTTCCCTACGATGGGCCGTCTGCCCCGAGGACGCGTCGTCACCACACCGGCGAGGAGCGGAGACGGGCTCACCGGGGTCGAAGAGTGCGACGTCGGCGGGGAGCGGAGGAGGACCGGAGCCCGCCGGCGGGCGACCCGGTGCCAGGGGCCGGATCTTCACCGAACCGGTGCGGCAGCGAGCCGACTTGTTCACCGCGGGCGTCCGGCCCCGCACCTATGATGCTCCGATGCTGAAGTTCACCGACGTCATCCTCGACTGCCCCGACCCGTGGAAGCTGGCCGAGTTCTACGCCGAGGTGCTGGGCTGGGAGATCAACACCGACATCAGTCAGGAGGACTGGGTCAACCTGCGCAACGACGGCATCGAGCTGTCGTTCCAGCGGGTGGCGGACTACCGGCCGCCGAGCTGGCCGGGGCAGGACCATCCGCAGCAGTTCCACCTCGACTTCGAGGTGGACGAGTTCGAGCCAGAGCAGCGCCGGGTGACCGGGCTGGGCGCCACCTTCCGGAAGAGTTACGTCGGCGAGTCCGGTTACGGCTGGCAGGTATACACCGACCCGGCCGGGCACCCGTTCTGCCTCTGCCGCAATCGCCCGTAGAGCGCGTCCCGGCAAGCGGTGCCCGGTCTCGTCGCCCCGCAGGACGCGAGCTGAACACCACGTCGTACGAAGGCCCTGGTAGCCCGGCTACCAGGGCCTTCGTGCGCCCTGGGATCGCACGCGCCGACACCGCTCCCCATCGAGTGGGCACCGCCGTCGCGGCACCGGCCCGGAGTTCGGCCGTCGCTGCCCGTCATCCGAGAAGGGGTTGACCCCCACTCCCCCCACTCTTATCGTTTCTCGATAACATCGATATTCGATATGGGGGGGCGTTGATGTTCGCTGAGGTGCAGAGGTCCAGGCGGGCCGATTCGCAGGACCAGCCGTCGTCACGGGACGGCGACCGCGCGCAGAAGAGACTGCTGGAGCCGCTCTCCACGGTGGTCCGGGGTGTCTACCGAGTGCTTCTCGGGGGCTTCGCCGTAGGCGCCCTGGCACCCCTGATCGGCGGCCGGCCGCACCTGATGTGGGGTGGCTCATCCGTGTGCGCCGAGGACCGCGCGGAATACGGCGCGGACCCTTTCGCGAGCATCTTCGCCCCCCGGCCGGGGGTCGAGGCCATGGCGCGACCGTGGTACTGCACCGACCACGCCGACGGTGCGCAGCGGCTGTTCGACTTCCTCGGCGGCTTCCCTTCGTGGGTGCTGCTCATGGGCGTGCTGTTCCTGCTGAACCGCTTGGTGCAGGGAGCTTCCCGCGAGGGCGTCTTCACCACGCGGGTGGCCAAGCTCCTCCGCGTCGCGGGCTGGTGGCTCCTGCTCGGCTGCCTGGTCGGGGAATCGGTGGAAGCCGGCGCCCACGCCGCCCTGCTGGCGACCCTGGCCCAGGACCACCCCTTCACCGCCGACAGCTGGCTGGGAGGCTGGGAGGCGCCCTACGCACTCGTCCTCACCGCCCTGGGTATCCTCACGTTCGCCCGCGTCATGCGCGCCGGGGTGGCCATGCGGGAGGATCTGGACGGGACGGTGTGACGGTGGTGGACGACCACGAGAGCCATGGGATCGAGGTCCACCTCGACCGGCTGCTCGCCGACCGCGGCATGACCCTCGCGGAGCTCGCCTCCCGGGTCGGTGTCACCAATGTGAACCTGTCCATCCTCAAGAACGGACGGGCCCGCGCGATCCGCTTCACCACACTGACCCGCATCTGTGAGGCCCTCGACTGTCAGCCGGGTGACCTGCTGACATACGTCGGGGACGGGGACGGGGACGGGGACGGGGACGGGCGGCGGGCGGGTCTCGTCGGCCACCGGCCCCCCGCGCCCGCGTGACACGCGCGCGCCCGACCGGCGCCGACCGGCCGGTGCGTATGTGCGGAAGCGTCGGCGGGGCGGCCCGGTTCAGCCGCTCCACGCCTCGATGCGGCGGTCGACGCCCGCCGTGATGGCGGGGATCACCGCCGTCATCTGCGGGCGCCAGCCGGGGACCGCGTTGACCTCGCAGACCGTGAAGGTGTCCTCGGAGGCGAAGAGGAGGTCCACCCCGGCGATGGCGAGGCCCATCGCCCCGGCCGCCCGCACGGCCAGCGCCTCCGCTTCCGGGTACTCGCCCGGGCAGACGGTGGCGGAGCCGCCCTGGCCGATGTTCGAGGCGAGGCCGCCGTTGCGGGAGGTGCGTACGGCGGCGCCCACGGTCTCGCCGTCGACCACGATCAGCCGCAGGTCCCGGCCGTGCGAGTGCGAGACGTACTGCTGGAAGAGGTGCGGGGTCTCCTGCGCCAGAGCCCCCGCGATGCCGCGCAGCAGGTGGGTGTCGGGGGCGAGGAAGACCTGCTTGCCCTTGTGGCCGGTGACCGACTTGACCACGCACGGGGTGTCGAGACCCTGAGTGCGGACCACTCCTTCCAGGGGCGCCGTCCCGTACGAGAGGGTGTCCGGCACCGGCAGTCCGGCCAGGGCCAGTTCCTGCATCTGCCAGACCTTGTTGCGGCAGACGAGGTGCGCCGCCAGCGGGTTGAGGAGGGTGGACCCCATGCGCTCCAGGTGCCGCAGCAGGGTCACCTCGCGGTCGTGGTGCATGGAGCCCGGGGTCTGGCGCACGAGGACGACCTTCGGGGCGGGTACCTCCGCGCCGCCCAGGGTCCGCAGGAACAACCGCCCCTCGCGGACGCCGAACACGAACTCATTGGTGTGCCAGACGGCGAACCTCGGGCCGTGGAGAGCCGCGAGGGCGTCCGCCAGCCGGTGGGTCGCACCCTGCAACGGCACCGGCAGCGCCCTCACCAGCAGCCACACGTCCGTCGGGGGCAGTAACTCCGTGCGCGTCATTGTCCGTTCGCCTCTTCCGTCTCGATGTCGGAGCAGGCCGCAACGTAACGCGGGAGGCGCGGATTCCTGGCGGAATCAGGGATGTCGCACCCCAAAGAGCGTCGACGATCTCCTCGCCCGGTGCCCGGTCGGCCGATGGGTGCGTCGTCCGTCCGGTGAACGAAGCGGGCGTCCGGGCGCCGGGAGCCGCCGCGGGGCCCGCCGTCCGCCTGTGCGGTGCGGCGGACGGCGGGCCGGGACGGGTGTCAGCCGGTGGCCGGGGCGGCGGCGTACTCGGCGTCGGTGACGGGGGTCATCCAGTGCACGACGTCGTGGTCGGCGTCTGCTTCGTTGATGGCGAGGTGGACCATGAGCCGGTTCGGGGCGGCGCCGTGCCAGTGCTCCTCGTCAGCTTCGAACAGGACGCGGTCGCCGGGCCGGATGACCTCGACGGGGCCGCCGCGGCGCTGGCACAGGCCGACACCCTCGGTGACGAACACGGTCTGGCTCAGGGGGTGGCGGTGCCAGTGCGTCCGGGCCCCGGGCATGAAGTGCACGAGGTTGGCGCTGACCCGGGAAGGCTCCGGGGCCGCGGCGACGGCGTCGATGTAGACGTCGCCGGTGAACCAGTCGGCCGGGCCCTTGAGGGTGTCGACCGAGCTACGGGTGATCTGCACGAATGCTCCTCCGTACTGAGCGTGAGAAATGGTGGTACTCGGGTGTGGTGGTACGGGGCCGCGCGGGGTTCGTGGCACGGGCCCGGTCATGGGGGCGTGTCAGGGCTTGAGGAGGGCCTTGACGGCACGGCGTTCGTCCATGGCCCGGTAGCCCTCGGCGACCTGGTCGAGGGGGAGCGTGAGGTCGAAGACCTTGCCCGGGTCGATCCGGCCCGACAGGACGCGGTCGATGAGGTCGGGCAGGTAGCGGCGCACGGGGGCGGGACCGCCGCGCAGGCCGACGTGGGAGAAGAAGAGCTCCTGCCCGTCGACGGCGACGTCGTGCGGGACGCCGACGAAGCCGACGTTCCCGCCGGGGCGGGCGGAGTGCAGCGCCTGGCTCATGGACTGGGCGGTACCGACGCACTCCAGCACGCTGTCGGCGCCGATGCCGCCGGTGAGGTCCTTGATCCGGGCGACACCCTCGGCACCGCGCTCGGTGACGATGTCGGTGGCGCCGAACTCCAGGGCGAGCTTCTGCCGGGAGGCGTGCCGGGACATGGCGATGATCCGCTCCGCGCCCCTCTCCTTCGCCGCGATCACGCCGCACAGGCCGACCGCGCCGTCACCGACGACCACCGCGGTCGAGCCGGGCTTCACCTCGGCGGCGTCCGCGGCCCACCAGCCGGTGCCCATCACGTCGGACACGGCCAGCAGCCCCGGCCAGAACTCCTCACCCGGCACCCCGTCGGTGGCGACCAGAGTGCCCTGGGCGTTCGGAATACGGACGTACTCGGCCTGACAGGTGGACATGAACTCACGGTTCAGACAGTTCGACTGGAACCCGTTGCGACAGTTCGCACAGGTGTTGTCCGACGTCGCGAACGAGCCGACGACGAACTGGCCCGGCTTCACCGAGGTGACCTCGCTGCCGACCTCCTCCACGAAACCGACGTACTCGTGCCCCATGGGGTGCGCCTGCCCGGTCGGTTCCGTACCCCGCCACGCCCACAGGTCCGAGCCGCACACACACGTCACGGCCGTACGGATGACCGCGTCCGTCGGCGCGAGGATCCTCGCCTCGTCCACCGTCTCGAAACGCACGTCACCGGGGGCGTGGATCACTGCTCCGCGCATGGGATAAATCCTTTCGATCGTTGCAAGAGCCCGAACCGCCGGCACACGCGGAAGCTGCTCCTCGCGAACGGCCGGGCCCGGCCCCCGGCGGCTGCGCCGCCCGAGGTGTCCTGCTCTCCAGGGAACCGCTCATCAGGGCGGTGAGCGAGTCACCAGTGAGAGGTGTACCGGCAGTGCACCCCTCGCCCCGCGGACACGCCGTACCGTCGAAGACATGGACAACCGTGAGGAAGTCCGCGAGTTCCTGACCTCGCGGCGAGCCAAGATCACCCCGGAGCAGGCCGACCTGCCCGCCGGTACTCGACGCCGTGTGCCCGGGCTGCGCAGGAGCGAGGTCGCGGCTCTCGCCGACATGAGCGTCGAGTACTACGCGAAACTGGAGCGCGGCAACCTGGCCGGCGCGTCCCCCTCAGTCCTGGAAGCCATCGCCCGGGCCCTGCGACTGGACGACGCCGAACGCGCCCACCTCCTGCACCTGGCCCAGGCCGCCGACGGCAGCGACGTCCTCGCACGCCCCCGCCGCCGCACCACCCCGGCCCGGCAGTGGAAGGCACACCGCAGCCTGCAGTGGACGCTGGACGCGATCACCGCCGGCCCCGCGGCCGTGGCCAACGGGCGCACGGACATCCTCGCCACGAACGCCCTCGGGGCCGCCTTCTACGCCGACCTGTTCGCCAACCGCGACAACCAGGGAAATCTGGCGCGCTTCAACTTCCTCGACCCCACCTCGCGCACCTTCTACCCCGACTGGGACCTGTTCGCGGACATGGCCGTCGCCATCCTGCGCCGCGAAGCCGGCCGCGACCCCCACGACAAAGACCTCCACGACCTCATCGGAGAGCTGTCCACCCGCAGCGAGGACTTCCGCACCCGCTGGGGCGCCCACAACGTCCGCCGCCACGGCACCGGCACCAAGCGCTTCCGCCATCCGGCCGTCGGCGCACTCACCCTCGCCTACGAAACCCTGGACCTGGCCGCCGAGCCCGGCCTCACCCTGACCATCTACACCGCCGAACCCGGTTCACCCTCCGAAGAGGGACTCCGCCTGCTCGCCTCCTGGGCCGCCACCGAGAACGCCGACACCACAGCCCGGCAACCCATCGCCTGAACGAAGCCGTCGGGGCGCCCTCGTCCGCGCCGCTCCAGGAGCCGCCTCCGCCCCCCGCTCCGCAGAGTGACCGCAGAGCGGAGGCGACGCCATGGGCGACGAGCGCGCCGATGTGCCACCTTGCTGCGGCGTCACCTCAGGGGTCGTCCCGCGGCGTAGGTTGCGCTCGCGGGGCGATTCGACGAGGTCGTGGCCGGGTTCTGGGGCGACAGCGAGCACGGCGTCCAGCCGCCGCCGCTGAGTCCAGCCGCCGCCGCTGACGGAGGAGGCGGTGCGGGAGGCCGAGAGGCTGCTCGGGGTGAGGCTGCCCCCGGCCCTGCTCGTCCTGCCGGCGATCCGTAACGGCGGCGTCGTGGCCGGTGCGCACGACGCGTTCCGCGCCGACCTGTCGGCCTTGTGGGGCGAGGAGGTCCCCATCTGGTTCGAGACCGGCAGCGAAGCCGGGTGCTCCTGGCCGCCGACTTCCGGTCGTTCGTCGAGGGGCTCACCGCGAGCGGTGCGTAGCGCACGGGGGTCGTTCCGCGCGGGTCACCGGTCGCCGGTCGCCGGTCGAGGGCCCGGCCCCTGTCCGCTGTCCGCCTGGCGGGTCACAGTCTCTCGCCCCGGCTCCGCGCGTTGCACCGCGCGTTCTCGGCGCGCAGCCGCTCGGCGGGGTCCGCGAACCGCACCTGCTCCGGCTCTGCCTGCCACTCGGCCCCTCCGGTCACCGGCCGCAGCCGCCAGAAGGAGCCCGAGACGCTCCGGAACTCGCCGATCACACCGGGGTGTGACGCGTCCACCACCAGTGCTCCGACCGCGGGTTCGCTTCTCTTGGCGTTCACTCTTCTCGTCCTCTCCGTATCCGAAGGGTGATCCTCGGATACCCAGAGTGAGGCAGAAACGGGGTGGTTGGTATGGAATCCGGGACCGACCTGCGCAGGAGTCATCCGGGTGCGTGCGCCGGGGCCCTACCGGCGTCGTCGCGGCGCCTGCTCCGGACGGCAGGACCACCGGTCGGGAGCGGGGGGATGAAATCCGGGAGGCAGGTTGACGGAGGTGCGATCGGCCCGCGCGAGCCGTCCGCGCGGACTGCCGCGGCCGGGCTCGCCGAACCCGTCACCGCTGTCTCAGAGGGCCTGGCCCGGGGCGGGCTCGAAGGCCGTCGGAAGCGAGCCGGGGGAGACCGGGGTCCGCTGGCCGGAGCCGGTGACCGGCAGGCGGGCGCCGTCCTGGGCGGGGTCCACGTACCGCGCGAACCAGGCGTCCAGACGGGCGGCGAGGGCGATGCGCTCGGCGGCGCGGGACGGGTCGCCGACGAGGTTGCGCTCCTCGCCCGGGTCGGCGGCCAGGTCGTAGAACTCGTGCGGTCCGTGCGGATAGCGATGGACGTACTTGCGGTCCCGGGTGCGGATCATGCGCACCGGGCCGTACTCGTCGTAGACCACGACCCGCTCGCGGTCGGCGCCTTCCGCGAGGGCCGGTCCGGCGGCCGCGTCGGTGATCGCTTCGGTGGCCGCTCCGAGGGCTGCTCCGGCGGCAGGGGTGGCGTCCGCGCCCGCCAGGATGTCCGCGAAGGAGCGGCCCGGCAGAGCGGGGTCGTGGCCGTGGTCGATGCCGAGGTGTTCCACGAGGGTGGGCAGTACGTCGTACTGGGACAGCAGCGCCTCGCTGTGCCGGCCGGCCGGGATGCGGCCGGGCTGCGACATCAGGAAGGGGACGAGCACCGAGCTGTCGTACATGTTCTGCGGGAAGGTGCCGTTGCCCTTGCCCCAGATCCCGTGGTGACCGGCGTTGAAGCCGTTGTCGCTGGTGAAGATCACCAGGGTCGATCCGGTGAGGCCGAGCGCGTCGAGCCGGGCGAGCACCCTGCCGATGGCGGCGTCCATCGCCGTCGTGGCGGCGAAGTAGCCGATGAGGGCCTCGCGGGTGTCGCTCTCGCCGCCGACCGGGGCGCCGTTCTCGTCCAGCGGCTGCCAGGGGTGGGCGGGGCCCTGCGGGCAGCTGTCGAAGGCGCAGTCCTCGTACAGCGCCGTGTATTCGGGCGGGTGCTGACCCTTCCAGGGCTTGTGCGGGGCGGTGAAGTGCAGGGAGAGGTGAAAGGGCTCCGGGCGGTCGGACTCGGCGGCGAGGAACTCCTCGGCGTCGTCGGCGAGCGCGTCGGTGAGGTAGGAGGGCTCCTCGGTGCGGACGCCGCCGCGGTAGAGCGGGGCGCCGTAGTACGGGCCGCCGCCGCTCTCGTGCGCGTACCAGTGCACGAAGCCCTTGCGGGGGCGGTCGTTGGCGCCCAGATGCCACTTCCCGCTGAGGCCGAGGCGGTAGCCGGCGTCGGCGAAGACATCGGTGAAGAGGGTCCTGCCGGAGAGGAAGTCGACGCCCGTCCGTCCGGCGTGATGGTACGAGAGCCAGTCGTGCACCCCGTGCTGGGACGGCAGTTCACCGGTGAAGAGCGAGGCGCGGGCCGGCGAGCAGACCGGCGAGGTGCAGAAGAAGCGGCTGAAACGGATCCCGCGATCCGCCAGTGCGTCCAGGTGCGGGGTGTGGATCTCGTCGTTGCCCGCGCAGCCCATGGCCCACGGCCCTTGGTCGTCCGAGAGGATCAGCAGGACGTTGGGGCGGAGCGGGTCGCGGCTGGCCATGGGAAGTCCTCCTCGGGTGAGCCGAACGGGAGTCGAGCGGTCGGCGGATTCCAGCGGGCGGTACCGGAAGTCGAGCCGCCGGTACGGAAGTCGAGCGGGCGGTACCGGAAGTCGAGCCGCCGGTACGGAAGTCGAGCGGGCGGCACCGAAGCCGACCCGCCGGTACGGAAGCCGAGCGGGCGGCACCGAAGCCGACCCGCCGGCACCGAAGCCGACCCGCCGGTACGGAAGCCGAGCAGGTGGTAAGGGAGCCGGGCAGGCGGCGGTGGGCGCCGGGCGGCCGGGGCGGCGTCCTCGGTGTCCCGGCCGCCTCGGCGGGTTCGCCGGGCTGTGCAGAGCGTGGGCTCTGATGGCTGGATAAGTCAACTGTTTCAAGAGCATGAATTGCTGATGTCTTGTGATCGGGTTCGGCTTCCGGTTCCCTGCCCGCCACCCGCAATTACCTGCTGTTGAGCGGATTCTCCTGCGGATCGCGTCGCGGCCTCGGGAAATTCATAGGGGATTCATTCGCTCAAGAAGCGATTGACCACTCTATGAATGGCTGGAAATCATTGGGCCACTTCGCCAGCCCCGCCTCAGACCCCCGTCTCCGAGGAGAGCCATGCCTTCCGACCGATCCGCGAGCCTCTCGCGCCGCACCGTTCTCGCCGTCGCCCTGGCGGCGACCCTCGGCCTCACGGCATCCGCCTGTTCGTCCGGCGCCTCCTCGGCCGGCGGGGGCGGCGACTCGTTCACCTACTGGTCCATGTGGAAGCAGAACGAACCGCAGGCCAAGGTGCTCCAGGCGGCGATCGACACGTTCACCAAGGACACCGGTATCAAGGTCAGCGTCCAGTGGAAGGGGCGGCAGGTCGTCCAGCAGCTGGCGCCGACCCTGAACACCTCCAACGTCCCCGCCGACCTGGTCGACTCCGCGGACCGCTTCGCCTACGCACAGCTCCAGGCCACCGGCCAGGCGCTCGACCTCACCTCCGTGCTCGACCAGGAGATACCGGGTGAGACCGGCAACACCGTCGGCAGCGTCGTGCCGGCCTCCTACCGTGACCTGAACACGGACAAGGGCGCCCTCTGGCAGATCCCCTACGAGGTGCTGACCACCCAGGTCTGGTACGACGGCAAGGCCCTGCCCGACGTGGCCGCCGAGCCGCCGGCCACCTGGGACGAGTTCACCGCGCTGCTGGCGGACCGGAAGAAGGCCCGCGGCGACGGTCCGCTCGCCCTGGACTCCGACATCGCGGACTACTCCGCCTACTGGACGTACTACGCCGTTCTGCGCGCTCTCGGCCCGGGCGCCTTCGGGAAGGCCGCAGCCGACCCGACCGGAAAGGCCTTCGAAGCGCCGGAGTTCGTCGCCGCGCTGAAGAGGGTCCAGGACCTGGTCAAGGCCGGTGACTTCACCGGTGGGTACGACGGCTCCAAGTGGCCCGCCGTGCAGCAGAAGTGGGCCAAGGGCAAGTCCGACTTCCTGCTGCTGGGCACCTTCGCGCCCAGCGAGACCGCCGAGTTCGCCTCGCCCGGCTTCAGCTACCGCTCGTTCCCCGTACCGGCCGTGAACACGGACGGCGGGAAGCAGGCGCAGGACATCTCGCTCATCGGCTTCTCCATCCCGAAGAAGGCGAAGAACACCGACGCCGCGGCCAAGTTCATCGCCTACTTCCTCGCCAAGAAGCAGCTCGCCGGCATCTCCACCGAGGCCAAGAACATCACCCCGCGCGCGGACATCCCCGCCCCGGCCGAACTCGCCGACGCGCAGAAGGCCCTGGCGTCCGGCACGCCCGTGAAGACGCTCGACGGCGTGAAGGAGACCGCGGCCGAGTGGTACACCAAGGTCTTCCAGCCGCTCAACACCAGCTTCATCACGGGCAAGTTGAGCGCCGAGTCCTTCGCGGGGAAGCTCAAGTCCGCTACCGCGGACTACTGGAAGAACGCCTCGTGACGCCCACCGGGACGACGGCGACCGGGACGACGGCGAACGAGGTGGAGGCCCGCCGCGCGACGTCCGGCGGCGGGACGGCGCCCGGCGCTGCGGCGCCCGCAGTCACCGCCGGGGGACGCACCGGAAAGAAGCCGTCCGAAGCCCGCCCCAGCCCGCTGGCCGCCCGGGGCCGCAAGCTGTTCTGGCCCCTCCTCGCGCCGGCCGTCCTCGTCTACGTCGTCTTCTTCGCCGGCCCGTCGCTCTACACGGTGTGGCTCAGCTTCAACAAGTGGGGCGGCGCCGGCCCCATGAGCTTCGTCGGTATCGACAACTACCGCCGCCTGTTCGACGATCCGACCTTCCAGCAGTCCTTCACCAACACCCTGTGGATCATTCTGGGCGTCGGCGGACTGACCTTCCTGGTCTCCTTCGGGCTGACGATGGTGCTGCGGGACATGAAGGGCCGCAAGGCCGCCCGCTCCATCCTCTTCTTCCCCAACATCGTGCCCAGCGTGGTCCTGTCGATCCTCTGGGGCTTCCTCTTCCAGCACGACGGACTCGCCGACGCGCTCGTGGGCGCGCTCGGCATGGAGCACCCGCCGAACTGGCTCGGCCAGAGCAACATCTTCCGGGTCATCATGGTCGGCCTGGTCTGGACGTCCACCGGCTTCTACACCACCATCCTGATGGCCGCGGTGGACCAGATCCCGCCGGAGCTGTACGAGGACTGCGAGCTGGCCGGGGCCAACGCGCTGCAGAAGTTCCGCCATGTGACCCTGCCCCTGATGTGGGAGGTCGTCGGCGTCTGCGCGGTGCTGTGGACCATCAGCGCCGTCAAGGTCTTCGAGTTCATCTACGCCTTCGCCGGCGCGGCCGGACAGATGCCCGACGCCGGGGTGTGGAACACCGCGCTCTACACCTACGGGGAGGCCTTCGCCTCCGGCGGCGTACCCCGTTACGGCTCCGCCGCGGCGAGCGCCGTCGTGATGGTGACCCTCGTCGGCGTACTCGTCGTCCTGATCCGCCGCGTCATGCGGCGCGACACCGTGCAGTTCTGACCGCGCGGTCCACCTCGACCGGATCGCGCCCGGGGACTCCCGTCCACCGTGGCGCGGCCCGGCGTCCGAACCACCCCCCGCGGACCCGGGGACACCCCGACGATCCCGCGTACCCCAGACCACAGGAGGCCCGCCGCCATGGCCGTCACCACGTCCGGTCGTCCCCCCGGCCGCCTCGCCCGCACGAGGAGCCGGCTCACCACCACCCAGGTCCTCGGCGTCCCGCTGGTCTGGATCGTCGCAGGCTTCAACATCCTCAC
The DNA here is from genome assembly GCF_042728415.1 of Streptomyces sp. NPDC060198. NCBI lineage: Bacteria > Bacillati > Actinomycetota > Actinomycetes > Kitasatosporales > Streptomycetaceae > Streptomyces > Streptomyces sp. NPDC060198. Next base: position 28,262 of record NZ_JBHWZJ010000023.1, read on the forward strand.
CGGGCTGTGGCTGCTGCTCTCCTCGCTGAAGAGCGCCGACGAGATATTCAGCTCGCCGTGGCACCTGCCGGGCGCCCTGCACTGGGACAACTACTCGCGGGCCTGGAGCGAGGGCAACCTCGGGGTGGCCGCGGTCAACACGGTCGTCGTGGTCGGCGGCACCGCCGTGATCACCCTCGTGTTCGCCGCGCCCGCCGCGTACGTCCTCAGCCGGGTCACCACCCGGTTCAACGGCGGATTCGTCCTGTTCTTCGCCCTCGGCCTCGGCATCCCGGCACAGGTCGTGATGCTGCCGCTCTTCGTGGTCATGAACAAACTGCTGCTGGTGGACAGCCTGTTCGGCCTGATCGTGGTCTACGTCGCGACCTCGCTGCCCTTCGCCGTCTTCTTCCTCACCGGCTTCTTCTCGACCCTGCCGGTCGAACTGGAGGAGGCCGCAGCCCTCGACGGGGCGTCCGCCTTCCGCACGTTCTGGCAGGTCATGCTCCCGCTGGCACGCGGCGGCCTGGTCACCGTGCTGATCCTCAACGTGATCCAGCACTGGGGCGAGACCGTGTTCGCCCTCGTCTTCATCCAGAACACCGACCACCAGACGCTCTCCCTGGCGCTCCTCGGCTTCCTCCAGCAGATGCAGTACAACGGCGCAGACTGGGGCGGCCTGTTCGCCGGCGTGGCCGTGGTCGTCCTCCCGGTCCTCGCCTGCTACGTATGGCTGGGCCGCCGGATCATCGAAGGCATGACCGTCGGCTCCGTCAAGTGACCTGCAAGGGAGACGACATGGCCGACGAGATGGCCGAAGGCGCGGCCGGTGGCATGCCCGCCGAGAAGGCCGGCGACGTGACGCACGAGACGCCCGGACGTGCGGCCGGGGACGGGTACGCGCCGGTGCGCCCGGCCGCGACGGCCTTCGCGGAGGGACCCAAGGACCTCAAGTTCCGGCTGCTCGCCCAAGAGCTGCGGCAGCAGGTGCGCGACGGCGTCTGGCCGGTCGGCGGGCGCCTGCCCACCGAGAAGCAACTCGCCCTCGGCAGCAGATCGTCGGTCTCCACCGTGCGCCGTGCGGTGGACGAACTGATCGCCGAGGGGCTCGTGGTGCGCAGGCAGGGCTCGGGAACCTTCGTCCTGGCACCCGACGCCCCCCGCACCGCCCGCGCCCTGATCGGCGTACTCGTCCCCGACACCACCTTCTACTACCCGCAGGTCCTCCAGGGCATCGAGGAGGGGCTGTCCGCCGCCGGCGCCCGTCTGCTGCTCACCTGCTCCGGATACGACCAGGAGCGCGAGGCGAGGGACGTGGCGGACCTCCTCGACGGCGGGGCGGACGGACTGCTGCTCGTCCCCACCTTCAACGGGCCCGAACACCGCGAGAGTTACCTGGCGCGGATCGCCGCCCTGCCGGTCCCGGCCGTCCTGATCGAGCGGCGCGGCACCTCACTCGGCGACACCAGCGAGTACGTCTGCACGCACCACGAGGCGGGCGCCTACGACGCCGTACGGCACCTCGCCGCACTCGGCCACCGCTCCATCGGGCTCGTCCTGCGCGCACCCGCCCCGACCGCCCCGCCGCTGATCGAGGGATACCGCCAGGCGGCGGACGAACTCGGCTGCGAGACGACGGAGTTCGAGGCGACCCGGCAGGAGTGGAGCCCCGCCACCGCCGACCGCGCCCTCGCCGCGCTCCGGGCGGGCGGCGCCACCGCAGCCGTCTGCTTCGGCGACCGGCAGGCCGCCCTCCTGGAGGGCGCCGCTCGCCGGGCCGGGCTCACCGTCCCCGGCGATCTCGCACTCGTCGCGTACGACGACGAGATCGCCGACCTCGCCGACATCCCGCTCACCGCCGTGGCGCCCCCCAAACACCTGCTGGGCCGAACCGCCGCCGAGACGCTGCTGCGACGGCTGCGCGAACCCGGATCGGCCCGCCACCGCATCCTGCTGCGCCCCAGCATCACCGTCCGCCAGTCCTGCGGTGCCCGGCCCTCCTGACCCGGAGCGGCCACCGCCCGGCGGCCACCACCTCCACCACCGCTTTCCCCTCACCCACCCCCTCACCCAAGCAACGGGAGATCACCTCGTGACGGACATACGGCTCGGTCTGATCGGCGCCGGAGCGGTCGGCGTCCTGCACGCGCAGGCCGCGGAAACCGCCTCCGGGGTGCGTGTCACGGCCGTCTGCGACCTCGTGGAAGCGACCGCGCGCGGGGTCGCCGATCCCCTGGGCGCCGCCGTGTTCACCGACCACCGCGCACTGATCGCCTCGGGCACCGTCGACGCCGTCGTGGTCAACACCCCGCACGCCCTGCACACCGCGATCGTGACCGACAGCGCGGCGGCCGGTCTGCACGTCCTCGTCGAGAAGCCCATGGCCACCAACTCCGCCGAGTGCACGGTCATGGAGCAGGCCTGCGCGGACGCCGGGGTGACCCTCTTCGTGGGGCACATCCAGCACTTCCTGCCCCCGATGGCGGCCGCCCGAGCGGCGCTCGACGCCGACGCCATCGGCGAACTGCTCGCCGTCAGCGACTGGCGCTCCACCGACTACCGGCCGGGCAGCCGTCCCGCCTGGTTCTTCGACCCGGCGGTCTCCGGCGGCGGTGTCTTCGTCAACATCGGTACGCACTGTGTGGACCGGCTCGTCTGGCTGGCCGGCCGCCGGGTCCGCGCGGTCAGCGCCCACGCCGTGCACCGGGCCGGCGCGCTCCCCGGCATCGAGACCGACATGCTGGCCCGGCTGGAGCTGGAGGGCGGCGTCGTCGGCCACATCGGCGTCACCAGCACCGGGCTGCCCTCCCGCGACGAGCTGCTGCTGATCGGCGAGCGCGGCGCGATCCGGGTGGCGCGCGGCTCCGGCGCGACCCTGCACACCGAGGACGTGCCGGGCAGCGCCCCCACCGTGCTCGCCGCCGAATCCCCCGAGGACGTGCCCCGGGCCTTCGCCGCGCAACTGGCCGCGTTCCGCGCGGCGGTACGCGGCGAGAGCGCGCCGGCCGTCCCGGCGGACCACGGGCGGCACGTCATCGAGGTCATCGAGGCGGTCTACCGCTCCAGCGCCACCGGTGCGCGCGTCGAAACCCCGGCCCCGGCCGGCGCCCCCGCCGCCTGACCCGCCCGTACCCGTACCCCCAGCACCCCCAGCACCTCCAGCACCACCGGAACGGAACACATCACCGCACCACCGCACGTGTCGAAGCTCCGCCCCCCCCGAGGAGGATTCAGTGCACGAGACCACCGCCGCACCGTTCGGCCGCCGCGGCTTCATGTCCGCGCTGGCGCTGGCCGTGGCCGGCGCCGCGGGCGGCCTCCAGCTGCTGCCCGGCGCCACCCCGGCAGCGGCCGAAGGCGACGCCTTCGACGTCCTGCGCGAGACCTGGGCCGCCCTGCTGACCGGCGGTGACATCGATGCCACCGACGCCGACTACGCCCCCGCGCTCACCGTCCTGTCCACCACCGCGACCGACCTGTGGAACACCATGGCGCCGGACACCGCGGGCAACTCCCTCTGGCCCGGCAAGCCGCTCACCGTCCCCGCCAACATCACTGCCGGATACAAGGCGCTCGCCTCGCTCGCCACCGCGTACGCCACCGAGGGCACCACCACCACCGACGGCAGCGGGCGCGCCCTGTACGGCTCCGCCGAGCTCGGCTCCGACATCGTGGCCGGGCTCGACTTCCTGCACGCCCAGGCGTACAACGCCAACGCCGTGGAGAACGGCAACTGGTGGGAGTGGGAGATCGGCTGCCCCGTCGCCCTCAACAACGCGGCGATCCTCGTCCACCCCCTGCTCACCGAGGACCGGCTCGCCGACTGGACGGCGGCGATCGACCACTTCGTGCCCGACCCCACCCAGAACCGTTACGGCGCCGACCGCACCACCTCCACCGGCGCCAACCGCGTCGACCTCTGCCAGGTCGTCGCCCTGCGCGGGATCCTCGGCCGCAGCGACGAACGCGTCGCCGCAGCCGTCGCGGGCCTCTCCGACGTGTTCCCGTACGTCACCTCCGACGACGGGCTCTACGCGGACGGCTCCTTCGTCCAGCACTCGTACATCCCCTACACCGGCACGTACGGCATGGTGCTGCTGCGCGGGCTCACCAACCTGTTCCAGTTGCTGCACGGCTCCGCGCACGAGGTCACCGACCCCGCCGCCGCGCACATCCACACCTCGGTGGACACCGCCTTCGCCCCGTGGATCTGGAACGGCCTCTGCATGGACGCGGTCCGGGGCCGGGCCGTCAGCCGCGCCGCCGAGACCGACTTCTACGACGGCAACCTCACCGCCCAGGCCGTCCTGCGCGCCGCGCTCTCCGCCCCCACCACCGAGCAGGCCACCCGCTTCAAGGGCCTGGCGAAGGGCTGGATCACCCGGGGCGAGGCCTACGCCCCCTACAGCGCCACCGCCGGCATCGCGGGGGTCGCCCTCGCCGCCCCGGTCCTGGACGACCGCCGGCTGAAGGCCCTCCCCGAACCGGTCGGGCACCTCCAGTTCCCGAACATGGACCGGGCCGTCCACCGGGGCAAGGGCTGGGCGCTCGCGCTGGCCCTCTCCTCCGCGCGCATCGCCCGGTACGAGTCCATGAACGGCGAGAACCTGCACGGCTGGCACACCGGCGACGGCATGGCCTACCTCTACCTCACCGGCGATCCGGGCCACTTCACCGACGACTTCTGGCCCACCGCCGACCCGAAGCGGATGCCCGGCACCACCACGGACACCGCGCCCCTCGCCGACGCGGCCGGTACGGGCACCCGCCCCGCCGCCACCTGGGCGGGCGGCGCGAGCCTCGACGGTACGTACGGCAGCCTCGGCCTCGACTTCCGGGCCCACGGCTCGACCCTCACCGCGAAGAAGTCGTGGTTCTGCCTGGACGACTCCGTCGTCTGCCTCGGCGCGGGCATCACCGGCGGCAGCGGCGCAGAGGTCGTCACCACCGTCGAGCACCGCAACCTCGGCGCACCGGGCGCCCGTACCGCCCCGAAGCTGACGGTCGACGGCACCGCCGAGCCGTCCACCGCCGGCTGGTCCGCCACCCTCGGCGTCACCGGCTGGGCACACCTCGCCGGAGTCGGCGGCTACCTCTTCCCCGGCGGCGCCACCGTCCGGGCCGCCCGCACCGACCGCACCGGCTCCTGGCACGACATCAACACCGGCGGCACCACCACCGCCACCACCCGGCGCTACCTCACCCTCGGCCTCTCCCACGGCACCGCCCCGGCGAACGACACGTACGCCTACGTCCTGCTGCCGGGCGCCGACGCCTCCCGCACGGCGGCCCGCGCCGCCGAGCCCACCGTGGAGATCCTGGCCAACACCCCAACCGTCCAGGCGATCCGGGAGAGCTGCTCCGGAGTCGTCGCGGCCAACTTCTTCGCGGCCGGCACGGCGGCGGGCATCACGGTCAGCGCCCCCTGCTCGGTGATCCTGCGCCGCACCCGGACCACGTTGACCGTGGCGGTATCCGACCCCACGCACACGGCGTCCTCGGTCACCGTACGGCTCGTCCACACCGGTTCGGCCCTGAGCGCCGATCCCCGGATCACCGTCGACACGGCCTCGCCCACCCTCGCCTTCACCGTGAACACGGCGGGCGCCGCCGGAGCCACCGTCGAGGCCGTCTTCACGGTCACGGGCGCCGCCCTCGCCCCCGTCGCGGACGGCTACGTCCGGGACGGCGCGTACGCCGACACCTCCTACGCCACCGCCACCACCCTCGTGGTGAAGAACGCCACCGGCAGCGGCTTCAACCGGCAGTCCTACCTCGCCTTCGACACCTCGGCGCTCACCGGCCGGATCGCCTCCGCCACCCTCTCCGTCCACGGATTCGTCTCCGACTCCGGCGGCACGGACGCCGTCGTCACCGCGTACGGGGTCGCCGACACCGCCTGGACCGAACCCGCCCTCACCTGGAACACCCGCCCCGCCCTCGGCACCGCCCGCGCGGACGCCCCGGTGACCGCCGTACCGTCCTGGCTCACCTTCGACGTCACCGCCCAGGTCGCGGCGGCGGCCCCAGGACCGGTCTCCCTCGCCCTGGCGCAGGCCGCACCAGGCCTCGCCGTCGTCCTCAACTCCCGTGAGAACAAGGCGTATCCGCCGGTGCTGACGGTGAAGCTGGGCTGAGCACGACGAACCGCCGCGTACCCGGAGCGATACGGGTACGCGGCGGTACGGTCCGGAGAGGGGGTGCGCCGCGGCGGCGCACCGCCGGGCCGGATCAGACGAGGTCGGGGTACTGGTTCCAGCCGCCGGTGCCGATCCGGACCCGGGCCTTGAACGGGGTCTTCGTCGTGCCGGTGCCCGCGTAGAAGAACAGCTCGCCCTGGGAGTTGGACGCCAGGAGGTCCGCGATGCCGTCCCCGTTGATGTCACCGGGCGCGGCGAGGTTGGTGTACTGGCTCCATCCCGCACCGCCCACCTGGACACGGGCGCCGAACGGCGTTGCCGCCTTGCCGGTACCGGGGTAGAGGAACAGCCCGGCGGAGCTGCGGGCGAGGAGGTCCGCGCGGCCGTCGAGGTTGTAGTCACCGGCGCCGACCAGCCTGTTGTACTGGCTCCAGCCGCTGCCGCCGACCTGGACCCGCCCCGGCAGTTCGAGACCGTCACCTCTGCCGGCGTAGAGGTACAGCCCGGTCGAACTTCGGGCGATGAGATCGCTCTTGCCGTCGCCGGTCAGGTCGCCGGGGCCGACGACCAGGTTGTACGACTTCGACCCGGGCGAGATGACGAAGTCCTCCTGCGCGTAGTCGGCGGTGTTGTACAGGCTGCCGTCGTACAGGTAATTCAGGATCAGGTCGGGGTACCCGTTGTCCCGCAGGGCCACGCTGTGGACGAGACGCGCCTCGGAACGGAGCCAGCCCGAGCCGATGAGGTACTTCACCGTCAGGGTCCCGAGGCCGGTTCCCTCGTAGGCGTACAGGGTGCCGCCCGCGGTCCGCGCGTAGATCTCGGACTTGCCGTACGCCTGCATCGGCCCGGCCCCCGCGAACTGGCCGACCCTGTTCCAGCCGGAGTCGAGGGTCTCCCGGGCCTGGAAGAGTCCGGTGCCCTTGCCGTCGTAGAAGTGCAGCCTGCCGTCGTAGCCGCGGGCCATCAGGTCGGCGGTGCCGTTGCCGTTGTAGTCGGTGCCGCCGACCAGCTGGTTGTACTGGAGCCAGCCCGTGCCGCCGATCTGCACCGGGGCCCGGAACGGGTATCCGTCGACTTTGCCGTTGCCGGGATAGAGGACGAGCCCGGAGGCGTTGCGGGTCACCAGGTCGGCCAGACCGTCACCGGTGAGGTCGTCCGCGCCGACCAGCTGGTCGAACTGGCTCCAGCCGGCACCCCCGACCTGGATCCCCTTGCCGAAGTTGGTGCCGGTGCCCGGGAAGAGGAACAGCCCGGCGGTGCTGCGGGCCAGCAGGTCGGGCTTTCCGTCGCCGTTCAGGTCACCCGGGACGACGAGCTTGTTGTACGCCTGCCAGCCGTTGCTGAGCGTGGTGTACGGGGTGAGACTCCCCGCCGTCGTCGGCTTCGTCGCCTTCGCGCCGTCGTGGAGCCGGAGAGCTCCGGTGGCCGTGAGGGTCAGCAGATCCGGCTTGCCGTCGCCCGTCATGTCGCCCGGCAGCATCAGGTCCTTGACCTGCGAGCTCCCGGAGGGGATGACGGGCACCTGGCCGTTGCCCCCGTCGACGTACACCTCGCCCCAGTTTTCGCGGTACGCGAGGTCGCCCCTGCCGTCACCGTCGAAGTCGGCGCGCAGGGCGGCCGCGCCCTGCGTTCCGGCGCTGTTCCCGGCCGCCTGTGCGGTGATCGTCATCGAGCCGCTGACCAGCAGCCCGGCGCAGACGATCGCCGCCGACACGGCCGGATTCCGGAACCGTCGGAGCCGGGGTATTGCGAGGTTGGGCATTCTGCCTCCTGTGGAAACGATGACCTCGCGGGAGGTGGCGTGCGGCCGGAGCCGGCCCGCACGTGTGCGGCGTCGGACGCATGACGTCGTCGTCCACGTGTCTTCGACGCCGGTCACGGCATCGGCGCACGGCATGACGGAACCAGGAAACCCCCACCAACGGTGGCGCCCCTCCCCAGGGTCGTGACGTAGATCTATCTCCGGAAGGGCCTGCCGGGCAAGTTGGCCGGCCCGGACGATCGGCTCCTGACCGGCGCGTACCACCGTCTCCGTCCCTCCGCGCCGGGAAGGACGGCGGGACCGGCTCCACTTGCCGCGAGACCCCGAGACCCCGAGACCCCGAGACCCCGAGGGCCCGAGACCCCGAGACCCCGAGACCCCGAGACCCCGAGGGCCCGGGAGCACGATGCCGTTCCGGGGCGCCGTCCTCAGACGGGGTGGGCGCCGGTGGGTACGCCGTGGGCGACCCCGTACGGAGTCAGGGCGACCACGCCTCTGCCGCGCGTGACGGTTTCCGGGCCGATGGCGAGGGGGCTGGCTCCGAACGACTCGGCGATGTCGGACGCGAGGTCGAACGCGGCCCACTTCCACTCGTCCGCGTCGTCGTCGGACTCCAGCGCCGGGTCCCACTCCGGCCGGAGGCCGAGTTCCGCCCGGCGGGCCCGCTCGAACGGCAGGGGATCGCCGAGGGTCAGCAGAGGGTTCTCGCCGTCGCCGGTCTCGCAGTAGCGCCGGACCACCGTGCCGTGTGCGGCGACGAGCCAGGCCGAGCCGTCGCCCCGGGCGCCGTAGTAGTACGCCTGAGCGCTCCCGAAGCGTGCGCTGAGCCGCGTGCAGAGCCTCAGGACGTCCTCGGCGCGTTCCGCGTCGCAGGGGTCGCACCACGCGCCCAGTACGAAGGTCCAGCCGTCGAGTTCGGGGGTGACGAAGACCCTGGCGTAACCGGACGGGTCGTCCGGGCCGGCCTCGTGGCTGTCGGCGTCCACGATGTCGTTGCCGAGCGCGAAGGTCACCTGCCTCGGACCGACGAGGCCCAGCGTCTCGATGATTCCCGCCTGGTCCCCGCCCGGCACCGCGATCCAGTGGTTCCAGCAGGTCCAGGGCGCCGTGGGTCGCTCGTCCGGGGCCTTCACACGGACGAGGCGCTCGATCGCCGCCACGTCGCGCTCGGACAGCACGCTCTCGCCGCCGAGTTGGGCGAGCACGGACAAGGCCCCGGCGCGCTGCCTCCCCGGACCGTCCCGCCGGATCCGCCGGAGGAGCGGTACGAGAATCTCCGCAGCCTCCTTGTCGCCTGCCATCAGGGTGTCCCGCGCCTGCCGGGAGACCTCGCGATCGGTGTCGCCGAGCAGGGGAAGCAGCGCGGGAAGGGCCGTGCGGCCGTCGCCGGCGCAGAGCCCGATCCCGCGTACCGACTGGCGGCGGACGAGGGGTGAGGGGTGGGACAGTGCGGCGGCGTAGCGGTCGACGACCCCGGCGCCCAACCGGATGAACGCGTGGCCGACCTCTTCGCGGGCCTCCGCCGTGGGTGCGTCGAGGAGCCCTCGTGCCAGACGGTCGAACGCCGGGTGCCCGATACGCCGGAGCACCGGCGCCGCCTCCCGCCAGGTCACGGGCGACGACGGGTCCGTCAGCGCGCGCACGAGGGCCTCCGCTGCCACGGCCCCTCCTCGGGCCGACTCGTTCGACGCGGGCCCGCGTCGGTCCGGGCGCACCAGGTCCTCGACCAGGACCCCGGGCGGTTCCAGGCCCTCGGACGGTTCGCTGTCCATGAAGTCCTCCGCCTTTCCCGTCGGCCCGGCGGCAAGGGTCTGGGCGCGGCCTGCCCGCACCGCCCGCCATGATCCCGCAGGGGTGTGACAACGCGACGTCCACGGGCTGTCCTTGCGGGGCGACCCGCTCGCCGGAGGGGGGCGGATGCGCACTGCAGCCGACAGTTGGTCCTGTCATGACCCTGGCGGAAAGAGGGGCCCGGCTCCAGAATGGCCCCCGACTGTGGGAGCGCTCCCAACCCTGGGTCGCTCCCCACGTCCGTACCCCGCCGACGCACGACGAAAGGTGTCCCGGTGAACGCCCCACCCCCACGCCTCCGTACCTCGCGCCCCCGCCCGCCGCACCGCCGCGGCGCCCGGTCCCTCGCGCGGCTGTCCGGTGCGACGGCCGCCGCCCTGCTCGCCGCGATGCTCGCCGCACCCGGTGCCGCCGCGGCCGACGAACCCGCACCCGCCGAGGGTGCCGAGCAGATCACCAACGGCGGCTTCTCCGCCGGTACCGCGCCCTGGTGGTGGACGGCGAACACCTCCGGGACGGTCGTCGACGGGCGCCTCTGCGCCGACGTCCCGGCCGGTACGGCCAACGCCTGGGACGTGATCGTCGGACAGAACGACGTCCCCCTCGAAGCCGGGGAGACGTATCTCCTCAGCTACACGGCGACCTCCACCGCACCGCTCACCGTGCAGACCCGCGTCCAGGAGGCCGTCGAGCCCTGGACCACCGAACTCGCCACCGCCGACCCGGTCTCCACCGAACCGGTCACCGTCACCCACGTGTTCACCGCCACCGCCGACCGGCCGGGCGCGCAGGTCGCCCTCCAGATCGGCGGCGGCGAGCGGGCCACCACCTTCTGCTTCGACGACGTCTCCCTGCGCGGCGGCGCCGAACCGCCCGTGTACGTCCCCGACACCGGCTCGCCGGTACGGATCGACCAGGTCGGCTACCTCCCGTACGGCACCAAGGCCGGCACCGTGGTGACGGACGCCGAGGCGCCGCTGACCTGGACGGTGAAGGCCGCCGACGGCTCCGTCGCCGCCACCGGCGCGACCGTCCCCGCGGGCGAGGACCCGACCTCCCGGCAGCGCGTCCACACCTTCGACTTCAGTGGTCTCACCACTGTCGGCGACGGCTACACCGTGGACGTCGGCGGGCAGGTCAGCGAGCCCTTCTCGGTGCGCGCCGACCTCTACGACGGCCTGCGCTCCGACGCGTTGGCGTACTTCTACCACAACCGCAGCGGCATCCCGATCGAGGCGGACCTCGTCGGCGAGGAGTACGCGCGCCCCGCCGGACACGCCGGTACGTCCCCCAACCAGGGCGACACCGACGTGCCCTGCGTCCCCGGCGTCTGCGACTACCGCCTCGACGTCCAGGGCGGCTGGTACGACGCGGGCGACCACGGCAAGTACGTGGTCAACGGCGGTATTGCGGTCGCCCAGTTGATGGACACGTACGAGCGGACCCTGACCGCCGCCGACGCCGAAGGCGACCGACTGGGCGACGGCGCCCTGCGCGTCCCGGAACGCGGCAACGACGTGCCCGACATCCTCGACGAGGCCCGCTGGGAGCTGGACTTCCTGCTCCGCATGCAGGTGCCGGCCGGTGAACCGCTCGCGGGCATGGTCCACCACAAGGTGCACGACGCCGCCTGGACCGGCATCCCCACCCGCCCGGACCAGGATCCCCAACCCCGCGAGCTGCACGCCCCGTCGACCGCCGCGACCCTCAACCTCGCCGCGACCGGCGCCCAGTGCGCCCGCCTCTTCGCCCCGTACGACCAGGAGTTCGCCGACCGCTGCCTGCGGGCCGCCACCAGTGCCTGGAAGGCCGCCTCCGCGCACCCTGCCGTGTACGCCGACCCGGCGGACGGCACCGGCGGCGGGACGTACAGCGACAACGACGTGACCGACGAGTTCTACTGGGCCGCCGCCGAACTCTTCACCACCACCGGCGACTCCGCCTACCGCACCGCCCTGCGCACCTCCCCGCTCGACGGCGACGCCGACCGGATCTTCTCCGCCGGCGGCGGCATCTCCTGGGGCTCCACCGCCGGACTCGGCGTGCTCACCCTCGCCACCGTCCCCAACGACCTGACCACCGCCGAACTCGCCGGTGTCCGCTCGGTCGTGACCGCCGGAGCCGACCGCTACGCCGCGCAGTCCCGCGCCGAGGCGTACGGGCTGCCCTACTCCCCGCCCGGTGAGGACTACGCCTGGGGATCCAACAGCCAGGTGCTCAACAACATGGTCGTCCTCGCCGTCGCCCACGACCTCACCGGCGAACCCGCGTACCAGGACGCCGTGTTGCGCGGCGCGGACTACCTCTTCGGCCGCAACCCCCTGGGCCTGTCGTACGTCACCGGTTACGGCGAGCGGTACTCCGAGAACCAGCACCACCGCTTCTGGGCCCACCAGAGCAACCCCGACCTGCCGCACCCGCCCCCCGGCACGGTGGCCGGCGGCCCCAACGCGACGGCCGTCGCCGCCGGCGACCCGGTGGCCGCCGAGAAGCTCGGCGGCTGCGCCCCGGCCATGTGCTACCTCGACGACAACGGCTCCTGGGCCACCAACGAGGTCACCATCAACTGGAACGCGCCGCTCGCCTTCATCGCCTCCTACCTGGACGACGCGGGCGACGGCCGCCCGTCGGCCGACCGCGCCGACCGGGTCTGCCGGGTGTCCTACGCCTCGCACGCCTGGACCGGCGGTTCCACCGTCACCGTGCGGGTCCGCAACACCGGCACCGCCCCGCTCCCCGCCTGGCAGCTGAGCTGGGTCTTCCCCGGCGGGCAGCGGATCGGTCAGACCTGGAGCGCGGACCTCGCCCAGAGCGGCCGTACGGTCACGGCCAAGCCGCTGGAGTGGAACCGTGAACTCGCCCCGGGCGCGGTCGCCGACTTCGGGTTCAACACCACCACCGCGAAGACCGGGGCCGACCCGGCCGTCTTCAAGCTCGGCGGACGCGCCTGCTCCACCGCGTAGCCCCAGGGGTGTCCGGCCGGGGGGGGGGCCCCCCCCGCCCCCCCCCCCCCGGGCGCCCCCCC
>NZ_JBHWZJ010000024.1:0-40758 GCF_042728415.1 Streptomyces sp. NPDC060198
CTCCCGATGGGGAGGGCTCTCGGCGGTGCCCCCGGCAGGACTCGAACCTGCGGCCAAGCGCTTCGAAGGCGCTTGGCCGGACCGGCGGCGCATGCTGCCTCAGCTGGCGTTGTCCGCCTCATGGTGGTGGGCGTGCAGCGCCTTCGGCTCGTATTCGGCCCGAGGCATGTGACGGGCGTCGGCTGAAGCCGCGTGCCCGGGGTATCCGCCAGAACATGCTGGCTCTGTATGCCTACCGGTCCTACAGCGGCGCCACGACGGTCTGGGTCTTCGTGGTTGCCATCCTCATCGTGCTCGTTGCGGCCTGGTACATCCGACGCCGAAGGTAGGCGCCAAGCCTGCGGGACCTGCCTTCACGGACTCGGCAGGTGGCTACAGGCGATTGATCTCGTCGACGCACGGCCACGCGGTGGGCCGGGATATCCCGAATCCGGCTCCGAGCTGGGCGAACGTCTCGTTCCTGCGTAGATGAATGAGAGCGAGTAACGCCTGCTTGAAGTAGCCGAGTTTGCGCCAGTGGGTGTTGCGGGATCGGCGGCGTTCGTCCAATGGCCAGGAAACATGCTCGATGAGCTTGCGAGAAGTCGAGCATGGCTCGATATGGAACCCAACAGGGCCTCTTCGGCCGCCGGTGTGTTGAGTGAGATCACCACGACAACGACGAGAGGCTCTGTCTCGTCGCCACGCACTCTGAGCAGCCCGTTTTTCCCCCAGCGCAGGATGGAAGAGGCCCACTGGTGCGGCCACCAAGTCCCAGCCGCCTCTGTGTTAGTCGCTGTAAGGGGATGGTGCTACCTGAATCGATGGTTGTGGCCGAAAAAGTAGCATGGTCTTTCTCACGCCTGAAATCGGTTGCTAGATAATCTCGGGAATCGCAAAGATGTTTCGGGTTCGACGTTCATGTTTGATTCATCGACTGGCGGGATTTTCCCGCCGTGTTTCTTCCGGGGGTTCGCATGTTAGGGAAGATTGCTACAACGCTGGGGGTCGCTGTAGGTGTCCTGGCGCTGTCGACGACCAGCGCCAGCGCGGCCACTTCATCGACCGTTACGCGCAGTACCACCGGCGCTTCGGCGAGTTGCTACTTCAGCACCTGGGCGGTCCTGATCCACGATGATCACGCGCAGATCAACTGCTCGCTGTCCGACACCTCCGGGGACAGCCACTCGGTCTACGTGGAATGGTGGCAGGATGGCTACGGCCACGTGACCCTGCGCAACAGCGGTGGTTCGGGTACCACCAAGAGTGTCGTCGATGCCCGGCAGAACGGTGACGGTTCGTTCGGGGACCTGTACTTCAAGGTCTGCCGAGACGTTCAACTGCAGCCCGACAACTGCTCGTCCACCTATCACTGGGCAATACCGTAGTTTTGCCAGCCAGCGCGTAAGTGGCTAGGGGTGTGGCATCCGTCCATGCGGGTGCCACACCTCCTCGGGGGCCACGGCCGGCGTCTCATGCGGCAGCTGGAGAAATGCGCGATACCGCCCTGGTGGGCTTTCCGCCGACCGGTGTGGTTCAGCGCACGTACATGGAGGTCGGTCTTGCTCGAAGCGGAATCGCTGCGTGTCGTTTACGGCGAGCACGCCGCATTGGACGATGCATCGCTGTCGGTTGGCAGCGGAGAGATTGTTGCGGTCGTCGGGCGGAGCGGTTCGGGAAAATCGACGCTCCTGCACTGCCTGGCCGGCATGGTGCGCCCCTCGGCGGGGAGAGTCACTTTAGGCGGCATGCGGGTCGATACCGCCACGGACGACGAGCTCAGCGAGTTGCGCCGCAGCCGGTTCGGATTCGTTTTCCAATTCGGTGAACTTGTACCCGAATTGAGTCTTCTGGAGAACGTGTCACTGCCACTGCGATTCGCCGGCGTCTCGCGTAGGGACGCGCGCCGGAGATCCGAGGCGGTCCTCGCGGAACTGGGGATCGGAGAGTTGGCGAGCCGGCTTCCGGGCCAAGTGTCCGGGGGACAGGCACAGCGGGCCGCGGTGGCGAGGGCGTTGGTGCACTCCCCATCGGTGGTGTTCGCGGACGAGCCGACTGGGGCACTGGACACGCACAGCGGCGAAACGGTGCTTGCCGCGCTCGGGTCGCTGGCGCGGAACAGGGGCGCGTCGGTGGTGCTGGTCACCCATGATTCAAGGGTCGCGGACCTCGCTGACCGGGTCGTGCAGGTGATCGACGGACGCGTCGTGTCGTCGGAGACGGCCCGATGAGAAACGTCCTGTTCGGCATACGCCTGGCGGCGGCACAGACTCGTGGAGGACGGTTGCGGGCTGCGCTTGCCGCGGTGGGCGTCGCGATCGCGCTGCTGGCCGTCCTGTCGGCCTGCGCCGCCTCGCAGGTAGTGGCCGCCAGGATCGATCGGTCGGTCGATCGAGCCCCCACCAGGATCGATACGCACGCCGCCGGTTCACACCTGCGCCTGCGTCAGGACAGCGATCTGTGGGAAGACCGCATCATCACCCGCGTCTTGGTCGACGCCTCCGCCGTGCCGCCCAACCGACGCGCGGCACCCCCGGGCCTGACATCTCTTCCCGACGCGGGCCGGTGCGCGGTCTCACCCGCGCTGCGTCGACTGCTGGCCGAACCGGGATCGGACTCGCTGCGTCGGCGCTACTGCCAGGGCAGGACGTCGCTGATCGCAGCCCCGGGCCTCCTCGACCCCGGCGAGCTGGTGGCTTGGGTGGGCACCCCCGCGCTCAAGGGCCGCAGCGGTGTGGTCACGGCGGACGGTTTCGGCGCCGACCGGGTGACACGGATCGAGGCCAGCCGTTCCCTCGCCAGCGCCGTCAAGACCACGGCTGCGATCACCGCGCTGCTACTCATCCCACTCTTCGTGCTCGTGACTTCCTGTGTGCGCATCTCCGCGCAACGCCGCCACCGGCGGCTCGCCGCCATGAGGTTGTGCGGCGCGTCCCGGAGCCAGGCCACCTCCATACTCGCGGGCGAGGTGCTGCTGATCTGCCTGCTGGGCGCCGTGCTGGGATGGGCGCTCTTCGCCGCTCTGATGCCGCTGGCTGCCCACTGGCAAGTGGGCGGATACAGGTTCTTCACCGCCGACGCCTGGCCGGGTCCCTTCGGGTGGGCGGCCACCGTCCTGCTTCCAGCATTCGGTGTGTGGGTGGCCCGGAGGGGTGCTTCCCGAGCTGTTGACTCCCCGTACGCCGAGCGGCGCTCCGCAGACCGCCCGCCGGCACGCCTGCGCCGTGTCCTGCCGCTGGCGGCCGGCGCTTTGAGCCTGACCGGGCTGATCATCCACGAACCGGCGGACGCGGGAGGTGATCAGACCCTCCTGCTGTCGTTGCTCTATCTCGCCGCCCTGCTGTGCCTTATCGGCGTCCCAGTGGCGCTGCCCGCCCTGGTGCGGTCCTGGACCGGACGGGCTGGCAGGCGCAGTAAACGCCTAGCCCTGCAACTGGCCGCCACTCGGCTTCACCGAGGTCAGGACGACACCACGCGCGCGGCATCCTCCTTGGCCCTCGGCATGGTTGCCCTGGCGAGCGCAGGTCTACTCCTGTCCGTTTTTGATCACTCGGCGACCGACTACCTGGCCAAGGCGTCGATCACCCCGGCCGGGCGCGCCGTGGTGATCGACCACCCCACCGCCGCTGTTTTCGGAGCCGACTACACCGCCATCCCCCAGGTACGGGCGACCGTAGAGCTACAGCTCTACCAAGCCGCTCCCGCAGCTCCGGGAACCGCCCCGGACTTCGTGTCCGCGCTGGTCGCCGACTGTTCCGAGCTCCATGCGATCTGGGGGCGCGACCTCGCTTCCTGCCCGCCACCCGGCCAACCGGCGCGGGTCCAATGGCCCGGCATGGGTACGCGTGTCCAGCCCGGTCAGCACGCGGAACTCTCCTATGCCACCGACCCTTCACCGGATGCGCCCCGCGTAGAGGTCACCGTGCCCTCCACGGTCCTGCGCCTTCCCGAGATCCCCGGTGCGGGCGCCTTCACTGCGGACTTGCTGATCCCTCCCAGCACTTTCGCCGAAACCGCCCGGGCCGCGCCACCCGCCGGCCGGCTCCTCGTGTTCACCGATGGCGCCGCTGCGACCGAATCGGCAGTCCGGTCACGCGTCCTGGCCGCTGATCCCGCCGCCGTCATCGACAGCACGTCCGTGCAACTCGCCCAATCCGCCCGCAACATTGCCCCCTACAGGGCCGTGACATGGGCGGCTGCCGCAGCCGTGGCCATCCTTCTGCTGACCACTCTGGCCATCACCGGATACGACGCGGCCGTCAGTCGCCGACGCATCACGGCCGCACTCGTGGTCGCGGGCGCAGACACGTCGACCCTGCGACGAGCTCAACTCTGGTACCTCGCCATCCCCATGGTCATGGTCGGTGCACTGGCCGCTGTCACCGATGTCCTGCTCAACAGCGCCTTCGATCAGATCACCATGGGGCATGTCGGAGCACACCCGGGCGCGGTCGCCACCATGGTCGTGGTCGCCCTGTGCGGTGTCGCCGTAGCCGTCCCACCCGCATGGGCCGTTACCGACCGCAGGCCCGATCCGGCGCTCCTCCGCACCGAATAGGCCAGGGTGGTGCCCAGGTCGCGGACTGGGCGGGCAACAGTGTTCCGGTGCTTCTGGCCACCTACGCGCGGTGCGTGGAAGGGCAACTTCCCGATCTCAAGAGGCGGCTCGAAGCGGCGGGGGACCTCCCGGAGCCGCCGCCCGCAGGCTGACGGGACAGCCGAAAACTTCGGCACGTATTCGGCACAGCCACCCGCAGAACCCCGGTGACAGCCGTACGGCCCCGGACTTTTCCTTGATCATCGGGGGAGGGTCCGGGGCTTCGCCGCCCCCGCCGAAACCCGCCCTGACCAGCGAAAAGCCCTCCCGATGGGGAGGGCTCTCGGCAGTGCCCCCGGCAGGACTCGAACCTGCGGCCAAGCGCTTAGAAGGCGCTTGGCCTGACCGGCGGCTCATGCTGCCTGAGCTGGCGCTATCCGCCTCTTGGCGGTGGGCGTGCAGCGCCTTCGACTCGTATTCGGCACGGGGCCTGGGACGGGCGTCGGCTGAAGCCGCGTGCTCGGGGTATCCGCCTGAACATGCTGGCTCTGAGCACCTATCGGTCCTACCACGGCACAACGACGGTCTGGGCCTTCGTGGTTGCCATCCTCATCGGGGTCGTGGCGGTCTGGTACTTCCGACGTCGAAGGTAGGCGCCCGACCTGCCGCCACGGACCCGGCGGGCCGCTACTGCCGATTGATGGGGATCTCGTAAACGATCTCGCAGTGTGCGACCGGCACCACGATGTCGGCGGTCTCGACGGGCCGGCCCTGATCGCTGTAGTACGTCCGCCGGATGTGCGTCACGTACGCGCCGTTCTGGATGCCGAGGAGTGACGCCTCCTCCGCAGTCGCCCCGCGCGGCTCCGGCTGTTTCACCGCGTGCCCAACGGTGATGCCGATGACGGCCATCCGGTTCACCACTCCAACCCCGGCGTGCGGGCCTCCCTCCGGGAGGACGACGAGCGTGCCGACGGTGAGTTCGTACGGCTCCCAGCTCGTCGAAAGCTGCACGGGTCGGCCGTTCGCCAGGAACTCGTACACCGTTCGGACGCACAGATCACCCTCGGCGATACCGAGACGCGCCGCGATGTCCGCCGGCGCCGGGACCTTCACGTCGGACCGGCTCTCCCAGTCGCTCTGCCTGCCCACGGCCTTCATGTCCGCCCGGAACGGCGAACCGTCAGGCTGCTCGCGCGCCGAGGAGCGAACCATCCGCACGCGTTCCCGTGGCTCGGCCACGTAGGTGCCCGATCCCGCGCGGCCCTCCAGCAGGCCCTGGGAGATCAGTAGTTCCTGCGCCCGGCGCACCACGTTCTCGCCCACGCCGTACTCCTGGCCGATCTGGGCGCGGGACGGCAGGCGGTCTCCTGGCTCCCAGACGTGCTCTGCGATCCGCCGCCGCAGCTCGTCGGCGATGCGGAGATAAGGCGCTTGCTCAGGCATATGGAAAATCTAGTCCACTAGCCCTAATCTAGTTAACTAGCTTCACTCAAAGTGACTGCTGCTAACGGAGGCTGCCTGTGCCCAGCTCGGGAGTAAGTGCGGCGTCGATCGCTGCTCGGCTGTCCGCCCTCGGGCTGCGACCACGCATCAAGGAGCACGCCCGCTACACGGCGGTCGAAGCGACGATCCCCGAATCCCTGCCGGCCGAGTCCTGGGGCGAGGTCCTGGCGGCGGTGGGCGAGGCGGACCGATTCGGCCTCCTCGCCACCAGTTCTAACGTCCGCACCCTCTGGGCGGTCGTACGCAAATCGGTCCCCACGACGGGCTATGTCGGGGGACCGGGCTATCAGCGATAGGAGCTGAACAGCATGTTCAACCGTATCCGCCGTGCCGTTTCGATCACCAGAGGCGGGCACGTGTTCAAGGGCCGGCATCGTCGGCCGGAAGCTCCTACCCGGCTGGCGGGCGCAACCAGCGCGGCGGCACCCGCTCACGCGCCGAGGGCCGACCAGGACTCGAACGACGACAGCGGGCGCCACCGGTACGCCCTCGCGGGGGAGGACTCCGCGCTCGTCCGCCCGTACGTCCTGGCGGCTTGGGAGAAGCGCACGCAGCCTCGTTCGCTGTTCGTGGCTCCCCACCTGTCCGCCGCAGCGTGGTCGTCGCTCACGGGGGCATCCTGATGGCTCTTCGCCTGAGGGGCGTTCTCGCGTCGATCGAGGCCCCTCCCTACCGTTCGGCCACCTGCCGGATCGGAACCCACGACACCTGCACGGAGTCTCCGGCGCCGCTCGTACCCATCGCCCTCCCCTTGGTCTACGAGGTATGCGCTTGCCCCTGCCACGCGTCGTCCGGCCGTCCCGCACGGGCGGAGTCCCAGCGGTGAGGGGGCACGAAGCCGGGCGGCTCCTGGCGTCGCACGTGGACATCACCTCGACCACCGTCCTGTGCGGAGACATCATCCAAGTCGGCGGCCGCGCCTGCCGCGTGACTAACCTCCTCCAGTTGCCGCACGGAGCCAAGCAACTCCTTCTCGACTCCGGCGAACTCCTGACGATGCACCCGCGGACCCGCTTTGTTGCCGTGCGCATTACGAGAAGGCGGTGACCTGACGTGCCCTTCCGTCACCGCGAAATCGCCGACGATCTACGGCAGCAGATCACGACCGGCCGTATCGGTCCCGGCGAACGCCTTGCGCCCGAACCGGCGTTGGCCGCGCGCTACGCGGTGAGCACGGGGACTCTGCGGCGTGCTCTCTCTGTGCTCCAAGGGGAGGGACTCATCGACAAGTTTCACGGGAGAGGTAACTTCGTTCGCCGCCCTCTGCGCAGGTTCATGTACGTCGGAGGGTGGGGGACGTTCGACCCGTGGACCGCTGCGGATGCCTCGCCCCGAGTCACCGTTCGCACCGCCACGGTTCCAGCACAGGGGCTTCTGGCCGGCTTGCTGGACGTGCCCAATGGCACCCCCCTTGCGGAGATTGTCTGCGTCAGCCATGAAGGGGCGTCGCCGCTCGGCCTGGCCCGGATATACCTCCCGCACGATCTGGCTCCCACTGGGCTTCTGGGCGAGGAGCCGTCGTACGAGCAGACGGCCAAGAGGTTCGCCGTCCTGAGTTCATCGCCAGCGGCCGTCCGGGAGACGGTCCGCGCCCGCCCTCCGACCCCGGACGAAGTCTCGGCCCTGCGGATCAGCCCCACCGCGGCAGTCCTTGCGATCACGCGCACTGCCACCAACTCCGCTGGACGCGTCGTGGAAGCCGCGCTTCTGGCCTTTCCCGGGGACCGAACCGACGCGGTCTTCCTTACACACCATGCAACAGACGGGAGGTAATCGTCATCATGACGGAACGGAATGAACTACGGCTTCTCCCGTGGTCGAGCTCAGAAGGGAAGCCCTGCTACCTCAGCACCGACGACGGCGATAGCCACATGTCCCGCTTGGCGGACGATATCGAAGCGGAACAACTCGACATGGCTTCCGCTCTAGTGAAGAGAGCGTCCGGAGTCCTCGCTGATGACGAAACGACCTTGGAAGACGTGCGGCACCTGGCCAAGGAACTGACCGGAGCGCTAGGACGCGTGCTCCGTGTGGCGGCTAGTCGAGGCCACTTCTTCGCGGATCCTGAGCCACAGTCGGATTGACCCCTGCTCGCTCTCACCAACGCGAAGGCCCCCAAGTAATCAGAGTTGGGGGCCTTCGCGTTGGCGGGCTTCGATACTCGACGCTGTGACATCTGATTTGTAAGTCCGATCGAAGTCTGCTCCGGCTGCTACCGTCGTCTGGCGTGGCAGCCGGACAGAGAGACTGACGTATACCTCTGTGTGGCGTCGTTGATGTCAGCTGTGGAAGTTAGAACTCAGGTTGTTGAAACAGTGGATCTCACAAGAGCAACGGCTTCCAACTTTGATCGGCTCCTCCGGGGTAACCGTCTGAGCGGACCGGACGGCCTATCGCTGAACCAGCAAAATCAGCAGGCCGGTGATCGCTGCTCCCGCTGCTGACGCGGCCCCTCCGATAATGTTTCGAAGGATGATCCGAAGCAGGGGACTCAACCGTCGAGACCGCCCCTTCGGTGCTCGGGGGCTAGTGCACTGCTCGGTGGCAGGCTTAATGTCATTCTGGTCGACACTCATCTTTCTCCTTGAATGTGGTGTCGCGTGATCAGGGACCAATCAGCGACGGTGTCGGCTTGCTTGGGCCGGTGTGGGTCCCCGATTCTATTGGCGAGCCTACGAGTTGGGGCTCCGAGGACTACAGGTGTCCCGCTCGGATCTGATGTAATTTCCAGGAGTGATTACCGAACCGGGTACTATCGACGATCTGGTCGCCGATGCTGCGGCAGAAGGTCACCAAGTGACCAAGCGCCTCATCCATGACTGGGTGGCTAGAGGGCTACTGGCTCAGCCTCAGCGGCGGCGGACAGGCCAACGCGGCTCAGAGAAGGCGCTGCATTCAGCTGCCCAACGGACGCTTTTCCTAGACCTAGTGCGTAGAAGGCAGCCGTCATCGGTCCAACCGCTGGCTGAGTTCGTGCTTGTGTGTTGGCTGTTCATCGGCGATGACGATCTGGTGAGCACGCGACAGGCGCTGCGTGCTCTCCGCACGTACGTCGGTGATCCCCGCGGTAGCCGAGCGTGGGCGAAGGCCAGGGCCGCTCAGTTCGTGCATCCGCTATGCGACCCGAGGCTCGGAACCCCTCGTAGCCGCCGCGAACTCTTGAAGGCTTTTACCGAGGCGTTTTACTCGGGAACCTACAACCGGGAGGACCTCGTTGCGAAGTGTGCCCCTCAGTTCGAAGACAAGGGGGCGTTCGGAGTCGTGATCCGGTCACTTGGGCGTGGACCCGTTCCGGGGCAGCCCGAAGCGCTTCTGGTGCACCTTGATGTCGTCCTTCGAGCAGGTAAGGCAGTTCAAGACGGGGGTGTCAATCAAGATGTGCTAGAGGAAGTTAGGGCCCAATGCCTGAAGATGCGCATGGCTGACCCTGAGTGGCCGACGCGGAGCGACTTGGAGGACGCCATGCCCATGATGCTCGTGAGTCTTGGCCTTGTCGTCCTCGCTCGATCAGGCTGGCCACGAACGGTCGGGTCGGAGACGCGGAGTGGCGTGATGTAAGCAGGTGTACGAGGGTGGCCGCAAGCGAACCGGGCAAAGGGCAGGACGGCTAGCAGCGATACACAGCACCTGCTGACAACGGGCCTGGGCTCGTTGTCGGTGCCGTGATCTACGGTGTGGTTCATGGCACCGTCTGAGATCACACGCGAGGGCATCCTAAATGCGATTGAAGAGCATGACCGCGTGGGGGTAGAGGCTTTCCGGGACACGTACGGCTACCGAGCGGCAGTCACGTATCTGCTCGTACACGAGGGGCGAGAGTACGACTCCAAGGCCATTGCCGGCGTAGCCCATCGCTACGACTTTGGAACCGCGCTCAAGCACTCACAACTCAGTGGTGGCTTGAAGGGCGCAGTGGCCTGGCTCAGGCGGGAAGGCTTCACGGTTGTTGAGCCGCCTAAGACGTTCCACCGGCGGATTGGCGATGTTCGTCCGCCGCGTCGCGCCGGTGGCACGCCGTTGCACCGGCCCGTCCTTCTGCTATGGGCACTCGGGCAGGCGGTGGCAGGCGCGCCTCGCATGCAGCCGTGGTCCACCACCCGCGATGCTGTGGCGCCCCTGATGGAGAAGTACGCCCAGGCCGGAGACGGCGTTGACGCAACCCGCTACCCGTTTTGGGCCCTGATCCGGGACAACCTGTGGAGCGTGGACGATGCACAGGAGCTCACCCTCACCAGTCAGGGACGCCGTCCCACTCTGGAGTCCTTGAACCAGGTAGATCCGGCAGGCGGCCTTCGCGAGGAGGACTACGCGCTGCTGCTATCGCAGCCTGAAGCCGCCGCCAGTGCCGCGGCAGGACTGCTACTGCGCTACTTCTTCCCACTCCCTTCCAACCTGCTGGAAGACTTCGGCCTCCGCGCTCTGCTCGCAGGCAGGTGGGCGGATGCCCTGCGCCCGCTACTCGGAGAGACGCACAAGGACCGCGATGCCATCTGGCGAGTCTACGGCGGCCAAAAGATGGCGGGCATCGGCTGTCTCGCAGACGGCATTCTCAGCGCTTTCTCCGATGACAAGGGGCCGTACGCCGACGGACGAATCCCCGACGCCAACTGGATTGCCTACGTCGGAGACGGCCTATCAGGCGACCAGAAGATCACCGATGGCAACGAGCTCATGGCCGCGTACCAGGCCGATGGCCGTCCGCTCCGCTACTGGCACAAGCCATACCAGGGACAGTTCAGCTTCGAGACATGGGCCGTGATCGTGCAGCGCCGACGGCGCTGGGGTCTCGGAGACGACAAGAAGTGGCGCCGCGAGTTCCTCTGGGTACTGGCCCCCGTACCCTCACCCGAGCGTGAGACGTGGCCGTCCGACGTCGTCGCAGCGCTGGAAGAGGACACGGGTGAGCTACACGACGACACTGTCGACTACCAACCCGGTGACGTGGACCCCGGCGAGCGCGACGCCGGTGAGAGCGACAAGGACGCGTACAAGCGCCTGGCGCAACGGGCAGAAGCAAACGCCAAACGGCGAGGCAACCTGAAGAAGCCGACCAAGGCCGATCGCTACGTCCGGGACCCAAGCGCGCGAGCGGCCGTGATACGGCGAAGCAAGGGCAACTGCGAGAGCCCCAAGTGCGAGGGACACCCAAAAGAACGAACCACCGCAGGCATGCCGATCTTGCAAGTTGACCACGTGCGCGATCTCACCAAGGGCGGCCCCGATATCCCCTGGAACATGATTGCCCTCTGCCCGAACTGCCACGCAGTCAAAACTTACGGCGAGAACCGCGAGACGCTCCGGCGCGTGCTCGCAGCCACAGCCGAGCGATTGCACGCACAGGAGCTGAGCTAGCACCTGCCCCGCGGCACGGCCCGATGACGAGGGTTAGCACGCTACCGGCATCTGGCGGGCCAGCACTTGCCCTTGCGCCTCTCCCTGCCTTCCGGCGGGATCAGGTCAAGTATTGGCTTGGATTCATCTTTTGATCGGAATAGTCGACGGGGGCATGTATCTCTTGATCTTGCATCGCATCCCATATCTGGCGATCCGCCAACACTCCTGAGCGCGATGTAAGAGGGGCAGAGCCATGCCTAAGAAGTACGCCTACGAACTGCCGGAGCACCAGGTCGACCACGGCGTCCGCATCCCGGTTGAGAACCTCAAGATCGACGAGAAGGCGCAGCGGGTGCTGAATGAGCCGCGCGCCCGGAGCATGGCTAACAACCTGGTGCCCGAGGCACTTGGCACCATCGTGGTCTCCCAGCGCACCGACGGCGATCAGTACATCGTCGATGGCATGCACCGGTGGCACGTCTGCAAGCTCACCGGCATCCCCGAAATCGTGGCCGAGGTTCATCATGGGTTGGACCAGCAGGAGGAGGCAGTCCTCTTCCTGATCAAGAACCGGGAGTCGAGCAAGCCGACGCCACTTGACGAATACAAGATCGGGCTCACGGCAGGCATCCCTCTGTTCGTCGACACGGAGTCCGCACTGCGGAAGCGGAACCTTGCGATGGGCTCCACGGGGACGAACATGGTGGGCGCAGTAGCCGGTGTCCTCCGGATCACTGACCTTTACGGCCCCGAAACGCTTGAGCGAACGCTGAAGGTTGCCGAGGACGCTTGGGGGCGAACCAAGGAGACATGGGACGGCATGCTGCTGGGTGGCATCGGCATGTTCCTTGGCAAACATGGGGACGACATCGACGACAGGGTCCTTTCCGAGAAGATCGGTAAGAAGGACCCCGCCTTCCGGTGGCGCGCAAACATCACGGCCCTCGCGTCGGCCGGCGGAACGCGCCATAGCGGCACCGGCTCCAGGATCAGCACTTGCTACACGCTGCTCGTCACTGAGTGGGATAAGGGCCGACGCAAGGAGAACCGTATCGGGATCTAGCTCTGGCGCGGATCGGCCCCGGTGGGCCCGACCCCGTTGACGATCTTGATAACCCTCGCGCAGTGTTGTCACCGTGGGTCCAAATCTCACACTCCAAGCAGATGAACGGCCTCTGAACCAGGTGAATTGGTCGAGGGTCACTCTCATGCGTCCTGTCTGTCCGCGCTCGTGGCTCCCCGCCATTTCCCGGCCGGTCGGGCACGGCAGGTGCATGGGCGCCTTCTGATCCGTAGCTCTAGCCGGATCGGTCAGCTAAGGCCATACCGGCCGCTACGGGATCCAGAAGAGACGGTAGCGAGCAGTGGCGGTTGCTGTGGTTGCGGTACCGCGCTGCTGTACCGCAGGATCTCGGTGACTTCGCCTATGGAGCGGCGTTCTCCGTGCCCGATCGGCCGCAACTGCGGCACGACGATTTATGATCCGTAGCTGCACGTTATCCCGCTTGGGTGAGCTCTGTACGCAAGGCCTCTTCCATGGCTGTCAGCGTGCGCCGAACATCGTTCAGTGGTTCCGGGCCAGACGTGCGCTGGGCGCGCGGCAAGATGAGTGGCTGGGCATTCAATAGCCCCCTGTGGGCCTCCTGTACGGCACTTCTCGCTGGGGCCTTGGCGATGAGTGAGACTTCAAGAGCCAGCGTGATCGCCTTACTTCGAACCTCAAAAAGGTTGTCTGACTCCTCGTCATTCCAGATGCCTACCAGGGCGTCATGCCAGCCGTACATGGCCATCAGGAGATCCCTGTACAGCTCCCTCTTCTCGTTCAGCCACCGCACCTCGGACTCGTGCGATCGCTGTTCTCGGAAGATCCGTAGCTGGCTGCGCTGGGCGAGCCATGCACCGGAAAATCCAGCTGTGGCACCAATGCTTGTGCCCATCAGTCCCACGAGAGCGGCATCCATGCTGGTTTCCTAGCAGAAATCCGTTGTCACCGTGGGCTCGAACTCCACATCCACCGCAGACGAACGCCCCCTGACCTGGCGACTCGGTCGGGGGACGTTGTCGTTCGCCCTATCCGTCAGTATCCGCGGGTTACCCGGTCGATCGGGCACGGAGGAGACAGGGGCGCCATTCGATCCGCTGCTACGGGAGCGCATTGGGGTTGGTGCTGGTGAACCCCTTGCCCTCGGGCCAGATCACGGCGCAGTCCTGCGTCTTGGCCAAGGCCAGGAGGTCTTCCCGCGGTTCGGAGGGGAGCAGGATGGCGCGGATGGTGTGGTCCACGAACCTGCTGTAGTCCGCGAGCTGGCCGATGGCCATCCGGATGTTCTCGCGCGTGACGCTGCCCTTGGCCTCGATCAGGAGTCCGAGTCCCTTGGCGTGGAGGTCGGTGAAGAGAGGGCGGCTTTCACCGGGGGGCAGGATGCGCTGCCGGCCGGACTGGTGACCATTGCTGGTCAGGTAGTCCGCGAATGCCTTGATCAGGCGGGCTTCCTTGCGGTCGGCCTCGTAGGGTTCCTGGTTCGGGTTGACGAATGTGGTCTCGCTCTCGTTCCTCTCCAAGGGGAGGCCGTCCACCTGGTTGGGGTATGAGACGAGCAGCCGGCCGAGCTTGGTGGCGGGCTCCCGGGGTGCGGTGTCTACCGGGTTGAGCCGGAAGACGATGACCTTGCGGAGAGGGCCGTCGTTGGTCTCGGGAGCGTCCGCGGAGTACCAGGGGTTCTCCAGGTCGACGGTGAACTCGCCGCGGTAGGTGACCGTTCCGCGGGCGCCCTGGAAGACGCGGAGCGCACGTCCTTCGGCCTGGTGGTTCAGGATGCTGGCGTTGCCGGAGATCATCCGCTGGTCGCCGTACTGGCCTTCTCCGCTGTAGTGGAAGCGGCCGTCCGGCATCCAGTCGTCGTAGTAGCCGTGCTTCTCGCCGGCGACGGGGTCCGTGAAAACGAAGACGTTGGGCGTCTTGGCCGACGGCCCGATGCCTCCCTGCGTCCGTCCCCCGAACGTGCTGTGCAGCGCCTTGCGTTCGATCTGATCGCCGGGCTTGAGCTGCCACTCCATGGTGTCCGATGCCGTCTCGCTCATGGGCCTCCTTCGAGAACTGCCGCACCTCACAGCGAGACGCGATCGCAGGAATCATGCACGTACCGAAATCGGATGTCAAATTTTCGCATCCGATTTGGACTTACGAATGATTCCTGCGCCGAGTTCGTGCACAAGTGCGCCCCTATGCGCACTACGCCGAGGTCTGGGCCGGGGCGGTGGGCGCGGTGCTGCTTTGGTGGGCGAGATGCTCGAGGGAAGGGCGGTAGGCGATGAGCGTGATGACTCCATGGGCCAAGGAGACGTTCGGTGAGGTAGCGGGGGCGCTGGCTGACGCCATGGTGCTTGTCGCGGGCCTACGAACGGGCGCGGAACGGCCACCAAGGTGTGCACACTCAAACTTTGGAGGCGTACGGACACGGCCTCCACGCCGTGCAGTACGAGGAGCTAGCCGCCGGCCCCGAGCACCTCCCTGGTGCGACCGCGGTCCGCCTCCAAGCTCGGACGGTCATGATCGTTGCTGGCAACGTGATCTATCCGATTCGCTACGCCAAGACCGACGTGCCCGTCACCGCAGCACGACTACGACGGGCTACCGGGTTACGCGCTGACCTGATCCGTCACCATGTACCTGAGCCCATGCAGGGTGAGCTAGACCTAGGGCTTGATGAGCTCGAAGAGCAGGAAGCGCACCGGGACCTCGGCCAGCTGCCCCCTGACGTGGGCTTGGTGCTCGTTGCCTACGCCTGCTCCATGAACCATGGAGTGACGCGACTGGAATGGGAAGCCGCAGAGCTTCGTCGAGAAGACCGGTACCTCATCTGGCATCACCACGAGCCGCTGCACCTCAATGGGTAACCCAAGCACGAAAGTTATTCTCAAAGATGCCCGTACGGCGGGCGCTTCGACTGTAAACTGCCCACATGGACGAAATGAGCACATCCCAGTCGCCGAACCTGACAAAAGAAACAGTAACGG
The DNA here is from genome assembly GCF_042728415.1 of Streptomyces sp. NPDC060198. Classification (NCBI taxonomy): domain Bacteria; kingdom Bacillati; phylum Actinomycetota; class Actinomycetes; order Kitasatosporales; family Streptomycetaceae; genus Streptomyces; species Streptomyces sp. NPDC060198. Next base: position 15,374 of record NZ_JBHWZJ010000024.1, read on the forward strand.
ACGAAAGTCTGATCAAGTCGGTTGAAGTGACCGGCCTGTTCGGTCAATTCAATTATGAGATCGACTTGACCGATCTTGTGCTCAATGCGTCTTCGAGTCGTCGCCTCACGCTTCTTTATGGAGACAATGGGTGCGGAAAAACAACCATTCTTAACCTGCTATGGAACACGCTTAGCGGTTCGCCGACCGGAACGCATCGTTCATATTTGGGAAATTGCCCATTCGCCACATTGGTAATTCGCCTAAATAATGGCGATTCGATTTCAGTGGAAAAGCTAGAGGATCTGCAAGGGCCATTCCAAATTCAGGTAAGAGGATCGGGGGTAGATGTTCAGCAGCGGTATATGTCAATAGATGACGACAGCTACTTTGCTGTAGGAGATGACGGTCGATCCGTATCAGAATTTTCCCGACAGGAAAGGGAATACCGTTTGCGCATGGAGCGGCGCCTGCGCGAGCCCCGGTCATCAATTGCCGCTCGGCGCGCACGGGAACAGCTTGCCCTCTTTGCCGACCAGAGGTTTGATTCCTATGTCGATTATCTCCAAGGGCTCAACGCAAACCCTCACTTCCTGGCGGATGATCGGCAAATTTACGGTGATGATCTAAACCACAGCTCGAAACAACACCACAGGATCATTCGAGATGTGGAAGAGGAAGGCCCGAATGACACCAAGTCCTTCCTAGGCAAAGAGCTTGGGTCGGCAATGCGTAGGGTTCATGTCCAGTTCCAGCAGCAAGTACTGCGAGGGAATCAACTAGGCTCCCGTGGAACGAATAGAATCTATCTAGACATCCTTGCGCGGATTGCGCAGAGAGATTTCACTGGAGGCAACTCATCCCCCATCGAAACATTGCTCAATCGGCTTAATGATCTGGCGGTTAGAACGCAGAAGTATGCCGAATTTGGTCTTGTTCCGGCGTTGCGTTCTCAGCCTTTTGCAAACCTTCTCACAGATATCCCAAGCGATAAGGCGGCAGTCGCAGAAGAGGTGATTCTCCCATACCTCGAAGCGCAAGAAACTCGGCTTGATGCCTTGGAAAAGACGGAGCAGCTAATTCGAACATTTGTAGAGCAAGCGAATGGCTTCCTCCAAACGAAACGGCTGGTTTTCGACCTTTCGCGCGGCATGCGCGTAGTTGCGTCCGACAGCAGAGAACATGAGCTAAGCCCTCATCAGCTGTCCTCGGGGGAGCGCCAAATTTTGCTCCTCCTGTCCAACACCATTCTTGCCCGCGGAAATACTCGTCTTTTCCTTATCGATGAGCCAGAACTTAGCCTCAATGCTAAATGGCAGCGGAAGCTCATGTCGGCTCTACTTGCGTGCACGGAAGGCAGTGGAATGCAGTTCGTGGTCGCTACCCACTCTGTAGAGGTGATCACAGGTAACAGGGATTCGCTATCTCGACTGGTTTCGAAGGACTAAGAGTTCAATCTGAAGCAGGGGGCGGGGCCGCATGACAATTATTGACGAAAATCGTAGAACTCCGGACGAGATGGCCATGCTCGAAATACTGGAACCCGACATGAAGGAAATTATTGTCGAGGGAAGGGGCGATCAGGCATTCTTGCGCTGGTACTTCTCCCAAATACAGCCCCGTGCGGAGATTGATATCTTCGCCGTGGAAGATAGAGTCGTGATTGATGAGAGCATTGTTATCTCGCATGGCTATACCAGAGGTAAGCGAGGAAGCGTTTTGACTGTTGCGGAGATCGTGCATGCCGCGCATCCGAAAGGCAATCGACTTCGGTTCGTCGCGGATCGCGACCTCAGCTCCCTTGGATTGGACGCGTGTCCCCAGATTGATAGCATATTCTATACTGATTTTGCGTCTATGGAGCTCTACTTCTTCGCGGAAAAGCCTATCGGGAAAATGCTCAGCGTGGCACTTAGGGCGCCCTCTAGCGTTTCGCCTCGGACGATTATGGAGGCAATCACGCCAGTCTTGGTGACCATTTTCACCATCAGATTTATTCTTAGGTCGTTGCCAGAGCCAAAGAAGCTCGCCAGTAAAGTAATAGAGAGCCTTAAATTCACTGACAATAGCCACTCTCTCGACGTGGAGGAAGCCTTCCGTCGTTCATGCCAAGGAATGCATATCGAGGACCTTATCTCGAAATATTCGCGGGTGGATTTTCCAGATTCCTCAGATGTTCGTCATTTCATCAGAGGTCATGACATTAGTGCGGTTTTGGTGAGGTATATTGCCTCGCTCCATGGGAATCTATTTCGCGAGGACAGGCGACACCTTGCTCAAGCTTCGGCTATGGAAATTTGCCTAACTGCTTGCCTCGAGCTGTCAGATTTTGAGGAATTCGATTTGTTCCAAAACCTAAAACAATATGCAACTAGCTCTTGATCAACTTTCGCCAATCCACCACTCACCCCGGCTCCCATCCCGTCCGCCTTCGACCCACACACCGTGGAGTGGTCGTGGTTCAGGGCGTCAAGGTGGAGCGCGCCACTGTACGAACGACCTTGACGCCCTGGGCCGCGACTGCTCGGCTCTGCCTGGGTCGGAGGTGGTCGGGATGGGAGCCACCACGACGCTCACCACGCTCCGGCCGGCACCCGCGAACGGCGCCCCGTCCATCCCGGTGCCGGAGCGCCCCCGCCGGAGGCATGTCTTGAAGCCGCGGACTCTGGCCTCGTCGCAACGGCCCCGGCTTATCCGTCGTAGGCGCGCGTAGGCGGCGGCGCGCCGAGCGGGCCGAAGGCAGGAGCGCGGGCGCGGCCAGAGCCGGGAGCGCGCCCGGCGGAGCGGAGCGCAGCCGGGGGCCTTGATGAAGTAGAGAAAGTCTTATCCCGCTGGGATGAGGTTCTTCCCGTCGTGGCTCCGGACGTGAGGCCCGTTCCCGTCCAATGCATCCAGCAGCCGGACCGCGTACGCCTCGCTCATGCGGTCGGTTACCTCGTCGGGGGTGAGCCAGGAGACGGCCGTGGTCTCGCTGGAGGTGCGCTCGGTGCCGCCGGACGGCTTGCAGCGGAAGACCAGGGCGACGATGCCGCGGGTCATGTTCTTGTAGACGCCGGTGAGTTCGTCGATCTCGACGTGGATGCCGGTCTCCTCCAGGACCTCGCGGGCCACGCCGGCCTCGGGGGTCTCGTTGAGTTCGAGGATGCCGCCGGGGAGTTCCCAGGTGCCGTTGTCGGCTCTCCGGATCGCCAGGAGCCGCCCGTCCTCGCGCACCACTACTCCGGCAACGGACACGGAGTGCAGGGGAGGGGTGGTCGCTTCCTGTGATTGACTCATGTAGAGGAGCATAGGAGGCAGAGAAGGACTATGGGAACTGCGGCGGGAGGGGTCGGTTCCGGCCCCCGGTACGTGCAGATCGCGGATGAGATCGTGCAGCAGATCCGGGCTGGGGTTCTCAAGGCCGGGGACATGGTGCCGAGCGAATCCGAGCTTGTCGACCGCTACGGCGTCTCCGGCGGAACGATCCGCAAGGCCATGGTCGAAGTGCGGGCGAGCGGCCTGGTGGAGACCCGGCACGGCAAGGGCTCGATCGTGAAGAACCGGCCACCGGTAAGGCACCGTTCGTCCGACCGTTTCCGGCGCTCGCTCCGGCAGGGTGGCAAGGCCGCCTACCTCGCGGAGTCCGCTCAGTCCGGTGCCACCGCCAAGGTGAGCGTCCTCTACATCGGGCCCATGTATGCACCCGAGGATGCCGCCGCGCGGCTGGGCGTCCGCGCCGGCGCACAGGTGCTGGCCCGTCGCCGCCTCTACTTCCGGGACGGCACTCCGGTCGAGACCGCAACGTCGTACCTTCCTTGGGACGTCGTGAAGGACATCCCGGAGCTGTTCGCGGAGAACCCGGGCGGCGGTGGCATCTACGCCCGACTCGAAGACCACGGCCATGAGTTCGCGGAGTTCGTCGAGACGCTGCAAGCGCGTCCGGCCTCGAAGGCGGAGGCGGTGGAGCTTGCTCTCAGCCCGGGTACGCCGGTGGTCCACCTGATCCGTGAGGCTCGTACCGCCGCGGGGCTCGTGGTGGAGGTCTGCGACACCCTCATGGCCGCTGACCAGTTCGTTTTTGAGTACCGCATCCCCGCTGACAGCTGACGCGCGCTCAACTCCTCCCAACCCGTCGTGAGTTCCTGCTCGCGGCGGGTTGACTCATATATAGGAGTGATGCACTCTTCTTCATGTCACTCATGTACATGAGTGGCGGAGTCCAGCACATATAGAGGAGTGATCTGCTGTGCGTCAGATTCCCGTCGACACCTCCAGCGCGGTCGTGATGGTCGCCAAGTCCCCGCAGATCAAGCTGCGGGACCGCCGTACCGGCGAGATCGCCACCGACACCGAGACCGGCGCGAAGCTCATGACGGTCGACGTCATGTTCGCGGCCAACGACGAAGTCGAGATCCTGTCCGTCACCGTCCCGGAGACCGGGATCAGCGGCGAGCTGGTGATGGGCTCGCCGGTCGCGCTCACGGGGCTCATCGCCCGGCCCTGGGAGAACGACTTCAACGGCCAGAAGCGGCACGGCATCGCGTTCCGCGCCGTCGCGGTCACCTCGCTCGCCGCCGCCTCCGCAGGGTCCAAGGCGGCTTGACCATGACCACCTTCATGGTCGCCCTGGCGCTGGTCGTCGCCGTCGCGGGCCTGCTGCGGTGGCGGCGCCCCGCCTGGTACTGGCTGGCGTTCGGGGCGACCCTGGCCGCCCTGCGGGTCCTCGTCCGGTACGGCTCGGTCATGGACGCGTGCGGGCTCACCGTTCCGCCCGCACGGTGGCGGCTCGCCCTGGCGCGGGTCACCAACCGGGAGATGCCGGAGCCGCGTCCACCGCGCATCCTCCGACTGCGGCCGACCCGTACCGGCCTGGTCCTGCGGCTCAAGCTTCGCCCCGGACAGGACGCCTTCGACGTCTCCGCCGCCTCGGACCGGCTCCGCCACTCGTTCTCGATGTACGGCGTGAACTCGCGCGAGCTGCGGTCCGGCGTGGTCGAAGTGCGGATGACCGGCTACGACGTACTGAAGCGGGTGCAGATGCCGGCCAAGGTCGACACCCGGCCGATGCGTGTGCCGGTCGCCCTGCGGGAGGACGGAGCGGTGCACTACCGCGACTACCGGGCGATACCCCACGCCCTCACGCTCGGGGCCACGGAGTCCGGGAAGTCGGTCTACCAGCGCAACCTGGTCGCCGGCCTCGCCCCGATGGACGTCGCCCTCGTCGGCATCGACTGCAAGCGCGGGGTCGAACTGTTCCCGCTGGCCCGCCGCTTCTCCGCGCTGGCCGACAACCCGGACGCCGCCGCCGAACTCCTCGACGCCCTCGTCGAACGGATGGCGGACGTCTACCGACTCATCCGCGTCCAGCAGCGGATCACCGCAGACTTACCGGATGCGGAGATCGCAGCGGACATCTGGGACCTGCCCGACGACCTGCGCCCCACCCCGGTCGTGGTCCTGGTCGATGAAGTCGCCGAACTCGCCCTGTACGCGAGCAAGGAAGAAGAGAAGCGCCGGGACCGCATCATCACCGCCCTCGTCCGTCTCGCCCAGCTGGGCAGGGCCGCGGGCATCTACCTCGAAATCTGCGGGCAGCGGTTCGGCTCCGAACTCGGCAAGGGCATCACCATGCTCCGTGCCCAGCTCACCGGCCGTACCGCCCACCGCGTCAACGACGAGACCTCCGCCAACATGGCCTTCGGCGACATCTCCCCGGACGCCGTCCTGGCCGCCATCCAGATACCGGCCGACAAGCAGGGCATCGCCATAGCGGGCGACTCGTCCGGCGGATGGCATCGCATCCGCGCCCCGCACACCTCGCTGCGCCAAGCCGTGAACCTCTGCAACCGGTACGCCGACCGGACCCCGGACCTGCCTGAACTGGCAGCCTTCCGCCCCGTTCTCGCCGTCTCCGCTTCCGCTCCCGCGCCGTCGGCCGTCACTTCGCCGACGGCGACCGCCTGAGCCTTCCCGCCCCTCACCGCCTGATCCTTCCTCCCCACCCTTCCCGGTCGGCGCGACCGCCTTCGCGCCAGGTCCCTACCCCCGCCATGCCCCAGAGAGGGAGAACCACCATGTGCCCGGACTGCGAGGACTTCGTCCGCACCGTGCGCCTGCTCGGCCAAGCCGCCCTGTACGCCGAGACCCCCGGCGCCGACCTCGACTTCGCGGAGACCGTCAGCCAGTCCCTCGCCGTGTCGCTGCTCGTCGCGCCGATCGACTGGCTGCCGGAGGGCTACGACCCCGACAGCGGCCCGTGTGAGGGCTTCTGATGGGCGCCCGGCCCCGTCTCCGGATCGACGCGGTGTTGATCCAAGCCGTGATCGCCGGGGCCCTGTCCTTCGCCCACCTGCACGACCTGGCCGCCGCAGCCGGGCAGGACGGCTGGAAGGCGTGGGCCTACCCGGTCAGCGTCGACCTCCTCCTTGTCGCGGCCTGGCGCCGCCTCCGGGCCGAGGGACCGTCCCGACTGGCCTGGTGTTGGTTCCTGGTGGCGCTGGTCGCCTCGCTCGGCGCCAACATCGCCACCGCCGGATTCCTCGACCTGGCCGACCCGCCCGCCCCGCTCCGGCTCGGCATCGCCGGATGGCCCGCGCTGGCCTTCCTCGGCGGCACCCTCCTGGCTCACTCGGCTACGGACCGGGAGCCGATGATGCCGGCCACCGCCACGGACGCGGTGGCGGTCGAAGACACGGCCGACACCGACCCCGTGCCCCCGGCTGACGCCATCCCGCTGCCGGTACCGGACGACGAAGCGTCCGCGCCTCCCGTCCAGCCCTCCCCGGTCCCGCCCGTCCCCGCCGCGCTGGTCGATCACGCCCGCAAGGTCGCCGACGAGCACCGCGACCGCACCGGCTCTCCGATCGACACCGACACCCTGCGCTCCCGCCTCGGCGTCCCGCCCCACCTTGCCGCCGCCATCGCCGCCCACCTCGCCTGACCAGCAAGGAGAGACAGCCATGCCCGCACGCGACAACTTCCACTCCCTGATGCGGATCGGCCCCGTGCAGATCGGCACCCACCGCGACCGCAACGGCCGGACGGTGCACGCCACCGTCTGCACCGCCGACCGCTGCGGCTGGTCCGCCGACTACTCCAGCCGGACCGCCGCCCAGCTCGCCGCCCGCACCCACCGCTGCACCGCCCGCTAGGAGGCACCACCCATGGACGTCCCCCTCTGGTTCGCCCTCGTGGTCGTCGGCTACCTCGGCGTGAAGCTCGTCCGCCCGCCCTGGTGGCTGGTCTGCGTGTTCCTCCTCGGCGGCTACCTCCTCGCCGACAGCCTCTTCGCCTCCGTCATCGACCCCGCCGTCAAGTAACCCGCGAAAGGAGACCCGCTCATGTTCCAGCCCAAGGTCCCGACCATGCCCCAGCCCACCGGGTTGGTGACGCCGCCCGCCGTCATCCAGCCGACCGACGTCGTGCCGAGCACCCAGGCCCTGCCCACGGTGCCCACCGTTGCCCCGCAGCCGGCCCGCCCGGTCGTCCAGATCACCCCGGGCGCTGCGCTCGCCCTCGTCGGCGCCGGTACGGCCGTCGTCCTGGTCCTCGGGGCTGTACTCGTTTCCCTGCTGCTCGCCGTCGCCATCACGGGCGCCTCGGTCGCGGTCTGCGCCGTCGTGCTGCGCTCCCTGCTCGCGCCGGGCAGCAAGCGGCGCTGACCAGCCCACTCCTGCCACGTCTGACCGGCCCCGGGCGGCTCTGATACCGCCAAGCATCCGCCGCCCGGGAGCCGTACCCGTCCGATCTCGCAACCGGAAGGAACCTTCAGCATGCCCCACCGGGCCTCATCCACGGCGAAGAATGCGCCCACAACTGTCCGACCGTTCGACCCGATCGTTCTCGGCGACGTGCTCCGGGCGGCCTCGGCCGACGACTACACCCGCTGGGAGGAGCAGGTCCGCCGCACCGGCGGCTGCGCCGACCCGGTCCATCTGAACGGCTGGGTCCTCCACAAGGACAAGACCACCGGCGAGAGCCTGCACCACTACTCGACCGCGGGGGAACCGGGCGGACGCCTCCGCATCGCCTGCGGAAACCGCCGCGCGTCCCGCTGCCCCTCCTGCGCGTGGACCTACGCGGGCGACACCTACCACCTGATCCGCGCCGGACTGGCCGGGGACGACCGCCGAGACATCCCGGCGAGCGTCCGCGACCACCCGCGCGTCTTCGCTACCCTCACGGCTCCCTCGTTCGGCCCGGTCCACAACCGCCCCGGTCACGGCGCCTGCCGCTGCGGCGCCCACCATGCGCTCAACGCACCGGAGTTGGGAACGGCCCTCGCCCCCGACACCTACGACTACGCGGGCGCCGTGCTCTTCAACAACCTCGCCGGACAGCTCTGGCAGCGCTTCACCACCCGGCTCCGCCGCGAACTCGCCGCCCGCGCCGGCCTGCCGCGAAGCGAACTCGCCGCCCACGTCCGCCTCTCGTACGGCAAGGTCGCCGAGTTCCAGAAGCGCGGCGCCCTGCACTTCCATGCCGTCGTGCGCCTCGACGGGCCGACCGGTCCGGGGACGCCTCCGCCCGCGTGGGCCACGGTCGCGCTCCTGACCGAGGCGATACGTTCCGCAGCCGCGCATGCGTACACCTCGGTCTCGCTCCCCGCTTCCGGCGACCAGCCTGCCCGTACCTTCCGATGGGGCCGACAGCTCGACGTGCGCCCGGTGAAAGCCTTCGACGGCGGCTCTGATCTCAGCGAGCAGGCCGTCGCCTCCTACGTGGCGAAGTACGCCACCAAGGCCGCGGAGAACACCGGCACCCTGGACCGCCGCATCGGCGAGCTCTCCGAACTCGACCGCTACGGGGTCCCGGACCACGCCCGACGCCTCATCGTCGCCTGCCGCGATCTGGACCCGCTCTACCCGGACCGACGTATCTGGGCGTGGGCGCACATGCTCGGCTTCCGCGGGCACTTCTCGTCCAAGTCGCGTACGTACTCGACCACCCTCGGCGCCCTCCGTCAGGCTCGCGCCGACTACCGCGCCGCTCAGGAAGCACCCGTCCTCGACTTCGACGACCGGGAGCCGGACACCGTCCTCGTCCTGACCGACTGGCAGTACGCCGGCCACGGCCACACCCCGGGCGAGGCCGCACTCGCCGCCACCATCGCCCGGGACCTCCAGCTCAACCGGGAGACGGCCCGCGACGCGCTCCGGAGCGAAGGGAGCGGGTCATGACCACCGCCGTCCGGTCCCGCACCACGCTGCTCACCCTGGCCGAGGTCTGTGACGAACTGGCCGTCTCGCGCTCGACCTTCTACGACTGGCGTGCCAAGCACCGGGCGCCCCGCTGCATCAAGCTCCCGAACGGCGACCTGAGGATTCGACGGCTCGACCTCGACCACTGGCTTGACGACCGTGAGGACGCCGCCTGATGGAGACGACGTACGACGTCAAGGTCATCAAGATCATCTCCTATAAGGGCGCCCGGAAGACCACCTACACCGTGCGCTGGGAGGTGGCAGGGAAGCGCTGGCGCGAGACGTTCGACACCGTTGCCCTGGCCGAGGGCTTCCGTTCCGGACTCATCACGGCGACGGGCAAGGGCGAGGCGTTCGTCATCGCGACGGGCCTGCCCGTCTCTCACCGTTCGAAGTCCGCCGCTGTGAGCTGGTACGCCTTCGCTGTCGAGTACGTGGACGCGCGCTGGTCCCAACTCGGCGGCAACAGCCGGAAGAACCTCGCGAAGACGTTGACCGCGACCACCGTCGCGCTTCTCCGCACCCGGCCTGCCCAGTTCGAGCCGGTGGCGGTGCGTACCGCACTCCGTGAGTGGGCGTTCAACACGAACCGGCGGAGTACGGCCCCTGACGACGTGGAGACCATCCTCCGATGGGTGGAGCGGAACTCGCTGCCCGTCTCGACTTGGGAAGACCCCGGCAAGGTAGATGAGGTTCTACGAGCCGTCGACACGCGCCTTGACGGCAAGCAAGCCGCCGCCTGGTCCCGCAAGCGTCACCGCCGCATCCTCAACGTCGTCATGAAGTACGCGATCCGACGGCGCGTTCTGCGGGCCAACCCGCTCCCCAAAGGGAAGGACGCGACGGCTGTCGCCAAGACCACGAACGCCGTGGACAAGCGGTCGTTGATGAACCCCGATCAGGCGGCGGCGCTCCTAGACTGGATACGGCGGCGGCCTCGCGGTGGGAAGCGACTGCACGCGTTCTTCGCGACCTTGTACTACTGCGGTCTGCGCCCCGAAGAGGCTGCGGCCATGCGGGTCAAGGACGTGTCGCTGCCTACGCTCGGTGCCGCCGACCAGTGGTGTGAACTGCTGATCCACATGGCCACACCGGAAGTGGGCAAGCAGTGGACCGACACCGGCAAGATCCACGAGGAACGCGACCTCAAAGGCCGGGCCGAGGGCGAGACGCGCACGGTTCCGGGGCACCCCGCCCTGACGCGAGTCCTCCGTCAGCACATCGAGGACGAAGACCTCCAGCCCGGTGATCTGCTCTTCCAGGGTGAGACGGGCGGCGTCCTCGCGGGCTCGGTGATCCGGCGGGCTTGGCGGAGTGCGCGCGAGGCGGTGTTGGCTCCGCACGTCATCGAATCGCCCACCGGGCGGCGGGTGTACGACAACCGGCACACGCGCCTGACGAAGTGGCTGAATGACGGCGTTCCGCCGGCCCAGGTCGCGGACTGGGCGGGCAACAGTGTTCCGGTGCTTCTGGCCACCTACGCGCGGTGCGTGGAAGGGCAACTTCCCGATCTCAAGAGGCGGCTCGAAGCGGCGGGGGACCTCCCGGAGCCGCCGGACGCTGGTTGACCGTTCGCCGAAAACTTCGACTCGTATTCGACTCAGCCACCCGCAAAAACCCGGTGACAGCCGTACAGCCCCGGTGTCCGACCTTGATCGCAGAGGGGGATGCCGGGGCTTCGCCGCCCCCACCGAAACCCGCCCTGACCAGCGAAAAGCCCTCCCGATGGGGAGGGCTCTCGGCAGTGCCCCCGGCAGGACTCGAACCTGCGGCCAAGCGCTTAGAAGGCGCCTGCTCTATCCACTGAGCTACGGGGGCCGGGTGTGGGCCGTGGCGGACGGGGGTCCTGTGGTGAGGGAGTCCCTGGCCGTGCCCGGACAAGGATAGGGCTCTTGTCGCGGTGTCCCGGTTGCTTCGCCTGCGTGGCACCTTGTGGAGGTTCGGTGAAGCGAACCGATAATCGCAGCTGGGTGCGGATCGCGCACCGGTTTTCGGGCCGGATCGCGCGGGTGTTGTGCACTCGTTATGCCCGCGCTGTGCGGGTCGCCGCTGCTCTCGGAGTGGATCCGCCGCGCACGGGTACCCATACGCTTCAAAAAGCCACCTAAAGCGGGCATTCTTCGCATGTGGTGACCTTGGATGTACGGCCTCAGCTCATCGACGCACTCTCCGTCCTGCGCGACCGTGTCGCTGCCGTGCGTCTGCCACTACCGCTGCCCGGGTCGGAGCGGGCACGTCAGACCAGGGCCGAACTCCTCGCGCAGCTCGACGACTACCTGCTGCCCCGGCTCAGGGCTCCCGAGGCGCCGCTGCTCGCGGTGATCGGCGGGTCCACCGGGGCGGGGAAGTCCACGTTGGTCAACTCGCTCGTCGGGTGCCGGGTCAGCGAGGCGGGGGTGCTGCGGCCGACGACCCGGACGCCGGTGCTGGTCTGTCACCCGGACGACCACCACTGGTTCGCGGACGTACGGGTGTTGCCGGAGCTGGTCCGGGTCTGGCTGCCGCCGGGGCGGGGGGCCGGGGCGGACGGGATCGAGGAGGCGGGTGCCGGACGGGCTCGCGGGGCGGCACAGGAACTGCGGATCGAGACGGCGATGAGTCTGCCGCGCGGGCTCGCGCTGCTGGACGCCCCCGACATCGACTCCCTCGTCGAACGCAACCGGGTCCTCGCCGCCGAACTCATCTGCGCGGCCGACGTGTGGGTGATGGTGACCACGGCATCCCGGTATGCCGACGCGGTGCCCTGGCACATGCTGCGTACGGCGAAGGAGTACGACGCTTCGCTGGTCAGCGTCCTCGACCGGGTGCCGCATCAGGTGGTCGGGGAGGTGTCCCGCCAGTACGCGGCGCTGATGACCCGGGCCGGGCTCGGGGACGTACCCCGCTTCACCATCCCCGAGCTGCCCGAGTCGGCGGGCGGCGCCAGTGGGCTGCTGCCCACCACGGCCGTAGCTCCGCTGCGCGCCTGGCTCACCCACCGGGCCCAGGACCCCGCCGCCCGCCAGCAGGCCGTGGGGCGTACGGCGTCCGGGGTCATCGACTCGCTGAACGTGCGGATGCCCGCCCTGGCCGGGGCCGTCGCCCAGCAGTACGCGGCGGCCGTCAGGCTGACCGGAGCGGTCGAGGACGCGTACGAGAAGGAGGCCGAGCGCATCCGCCGCCGGCTTGGAAACGGGGCCGTACTTGCGGGCGACGCCCGGACGCGCTGGCGTGGGTACCCGCTGGACAGCTCGGCCTGCGAGGTGCTGGAAGCGCTGGTGGAGAGCCTGGTCGCGTTGATCCAGTGCGCCGTCGCCGCCGCCGACGAGAAGATCCGTACGACCTGGCGGCGTGATCCGGCGGCGGCGGCGTTCCGCTTCGAGAGCTCCGGCAAGGAGAGCGGCGGCTGGGGCCCGGCGGAGGACGTCGAAGGGCGGATCGCGGTGGCGGTACGCCGGTGGCGGCGTGTCGTCGAAGAGCTGGCCGAGGAAGAGGTGGGCCGGCTCGACCGCAGTGTCGCGCCGGATTCGGAGACCGTCGCCGCGCTGCTCGCCGCCGCCCTGCTCGGCGGTCGCCGCGCCCGTAGCGCCGGGGAGCAGCTCGCCGAACGCATCGGCGCCCAGGGCGCCCTGCGGTTGCGGGACAAGGGCGGGTCTCTCCTCACCAGTTATCTGGAACAGGTGCTGCGGGTGGAGCGGGAACGGCGGCTCGCCCCGCTCGACGCGCTCGACATCGCCCCCGAACCGCAAGCAGAGCTGATCGCCGCACTGTCCGTGCTGCAGAGGGAGAGGAGGCAGCGATGACTGCCGTCGTGGATCAGGACCGTGAACAGGGCGATCAGGGCCCGGAGGAAGGTGATCGGGCCCGGGAACAGGGCGATCGGGGCCGGGGACGAGGCGATCAGGACCGGGAGCATGGGGTCCGGCGGCGGGTCGAGGCGGACGCGAGCGGTGGGGGGACCGAGGTGAGGGTGCCGGAGGAGCCCGATGGCGGCTCGGAGGCCTCCAGCCCGATGGCCCGCCCCGGCGGTGCCTCGACAGCCGGTGACCCGAAGGTCCCGGGCGCCGGACGCACGGCCCGGAACGCGGACGCGCCCGGGTCGGCGGAGGCGCCCGGAGAGCGGGGCGGCGTGCCGGGACCGACGGGTGAGCGGGGCGGGCCGGACGAGCCCGCCGTACTCCGATCCGCCGGCGAGCCGGACCCGCAGGACACCGCCGTCACCCCCTCGGGCCTGCCCTCCCACTGGGACGACGGGCTGATCGCACGGCGGGCCGCGGCCTCCCGGACCAAGGGCCACGACCCTGGGCGGGCGGTGCCGGAGGACGAACCCGGACCCGAGGTGGAGGCGTACGTACCGTCCGGCGGTACGCTCCGGCCGCGACTCGAAGCGCTGCGCGAGCTGGTCGGTCTCTCCCGCGCACGGCTCGACCAGGGGGCGCTCGCCGAGGCCGGCCGGGTACTCGAGGAGTCCGCCGCGCGGCAGCGGCTCTCCTCCCGGCACACCGTGGTCGCGCTCGCCGGAGCGACGGGGAGCGGGAAGTCCTCCCTGTTCAACGCCCTCGCCGGAGCCCAGATCTCCGACACCGGTGTACGGCGGCCGACCACCTCCTCCCCGATCGCGTGCAGTTGGACGGACGGGGCGGCCGGCCTCCTCGACCGCCTGGCGATCCCGGGCCGGCTCCGACGCAGGCCGCAGCCGGGGACGGCGGGGGCCGACCCGGCGCTCCAGGGACTCGTCCTGGTGGACCTCCCCGACCACGACTCGGCGGCTGCCGGGCACCGGGAGCAGGTGGACCGGGTCCTCGCGCTGGTGGACGCGGTGGTCTGGGTCGTGGACCCGGAGAAGTACGGCGACGCGGCCCTGCACGAGCGCTATCTGCGCCCGCTGGCCGGACACGCGGAAGTCAGCTTCGTCGTGCTCAACCAGATCGACCGGCTGCCCGGCGAGGCCGCCGACCTGGTCCTCGACGATCTGCGCAGGCTGCTCGACGAGGACGGCATGGCGGTGGGTGAGCACGGCGACCCCGGCGCCACCGTGCTCGCCCTGTCCGCTCTCACCGGCGATGGAGTGGGCGAACTGCGTGAGCTGCTGGGCAAGTTCGTGCAGGAACGTGCGGCCGCACAGCGCCGGCTCTCCGCCGACGTGGACGCCGCCGCCGCGCGGCTGCGCCCGGTGTACGTCGCGCAGGGGCGGCCCGGGTTGGGCGAGCGGGCGCGGGAGGAGTTCACCGACCGGCTCGCCGACGCGGTCGGAGCTTCGGCGGCCGGGCAGGCGGCCGAGCGGGAGTGGCGCCGTAACGCGGGCCGGGCTTGTGGCACTCCATGGCTGCGGCTCTGGCGCTGGTACGAGTCGACGCGCAGGCTCGGAGGCCTGGAACGGATGGGCCAGGTCCTCGCACCGCCGCGCGAGGAGGAGCAGGCGACCGCGCGGCAGCGGGTCGAGCAGGCGGTGCGGATCGTGGCGGACGACGCCGCCGCGGGGCTCCCGGACCCGTGGGCGCAGGCCGTGCGCGAAGCCGCGTACAACGGGTCGAAGGGGCTGTCCGAGGCACTGGACGAACTGGCGGAGAAGGCGGGTTCGGCCGCTCCCGCCCGTGGCCGGAAGGCCGGCGGCGACACGGGAAGCGATGCGGAGAGCGGTACGGGACACGGCGCGGGAGTCCCCGGAAAGGGAAGGTGGCGTGGCGCCGGCCGGGGCCGCGGCCCCGGCAGGTTCGGACGGAGCCGTTCCCGGGGGGCCGGTACGGAGACCGGAGCCGGCGGCGCCCAGGGTACGCCCGTACTCGCGGGCCGCCCCGCCAGGCCTGCGCGCCCCAGGTGGTGGCCGGCGGCGGTGGTGGTCCAGGCGTCCATGACCCTGCTGCAGATCTTCGGCGGGCTGTGGCTGGTCGGCCAGATCGCCGGCGTTCTGGAACCAGGACTGATCGTTCCCGCGCTCGTGATGCTCGCGGGAGTCGTCGGCGGACCGCTGGTGGAGTGGGCGTGCGCTGCCGCCGCGCGGGGACCGGCGCGACGGTACGGGCAGGAGATCGAGAGGCGGTTGCGGGACGCGGCGGCCGGATGCGGTCGCGCCAGGGTCCTCGATCCGGTCGCCGCCGAACTCGCCCGCTACCGCGAAGTGCGCGAGCGGTACGGGGCGGTGACGGAGTTTTCCACAACCGGCGGGTAGTCCACAGGCCCCGGCAGGATCGCCTCACCTCGTCCAGCATGGAGTCCTGGTCGGACAGGGACCAGCACCGGTCCGCAATCGGTCCGGTGACGGGAGGCGGCAGGACGGGGTGCGGGAGAGCCTCGCGAGCCCACCGGCGCGCGGGGCTCTCCCGCGTTCCGGGCCCGCTCGCGCGAGGACGGTCCCGCGCGCGGCGGTGCCGACCGGTCCGGCAGGGCTGCTCGGACGGCAGGGCTGCTCGGACGGGCAGTGCTGCCGGACAGGCCGCCCGGACGGAGGGGGCCGCTCGTGCACGGAGGGCTGCTCGCGCGCGGGCGACTGTCCGGTACGCGGGCGGCTGTCCGTACACACAGGAAGCGAACACGGGGGACAGGACATGAACGAGACCTTGGTGACGTTGGTCGGCAACGCCGCTACGGGGGTGGACTTCCGGGAGACGGCCTCGGGCGGGATGGCCCGGTTCCGCCTCGCCGTGACGCCGCGCCGCTGGGACCGGGAGAAACAGCTCTGGGCCGACGGGCACACGAGCTTCTACACGGTGTGGGCGTGGCGGAGCCTCGCGTCGAACGTGGCGGCCTCGGTCTCCGTGGGCGAACCCCTGCTGGTGCACGGCCGGCTGAAGGTACGGGAGGAGGAACGCGACGGCGCGCGAAAGACGTTCGTGGACGTCGAGGCGGTCGCGGTGGGCCACGACCTGAGCCGCGGCTCCGCGGCCTTCCGGCGGTCGGTACGACGTGAGCCGCCGTTCGGCACGGAGATGGACGCAGGGACGGGCGCAGGGACGGGTGCGGGCAAGGGCTCCGGGGCGGGCCCGGGAGGCCCGGGAGACCGGGCAGGAGGAAGGGCGGCGGGACCAGGAGGAGGGGACGAGGACGGTCCGGTTTTCGCGAGCGAATCCGCAGGTGACGGCCCGTCCTGGGAGAGGCAGCCCGCCGGCGGGCCACCAGCCCGTACGAGGGCGACCGGACCGCCGTGTGCGGGAGACGGGTCAGGGGCCCGGACGGTCCGTCAGAAAGGGCCTGTAGGCGTCATGTCGACATCTTGACAACCTTGACACGCGCTCGGTGAGCACCTGGTGACGGGGTGCTGATGGTTTTCGCCGTGCTCCTCGGGGCGGGAGTGGCGGTGATAACGATTGCGATTCGGAATGGTTGTGCGAGAGCAAGACAGGGGAGCGGTTTGCACCCCCCTCCATAGGATTCCCCCGTACTCATGGGCACTTGAGTCTGTCGGCGGGGCACTCCCCACACGCGCACCGAGCGCGAGGGTCCCGCCCCGGAGGGGAATTCTGTGACTTCTGCTTTTTCTGAGATTTCAGCGCTTGAAGATTCCGGCATAGCGAACGGCCCGGCCCTCGGCGCCGGTTCGGGCACGCGCCGACCGCTGCGGGGGCGGGGCAACGGGCTCACCCGCCTGGCCTCCGCCGCACTGGTCACCGGCCTCGTCGCGGCGGGCGCCCTCGTCGGCGCGGGCGCGGCGGCGGCCGAGGACACCGCACCCCAGCACCCGGGCGGCGCGGTAGCCGTCCTGGACGGGCTGAAGACGTACGACGGCGCCAAGATCAAGACGGACAAGGGGACCCAGTCGGTGTCCGCCGGTCTCTTCGAGATGACCGTCGACGGTGGCGGCAAGCTCAAGACGTACTGCATCGACATCCACAACCCCACCCAGAGCAGCGCGGAGTACAAGGAGACTCCCTGGGCGGAGTCCTCGCTCGGCAAGAACGCCGACGCCGGCCGTATCCGCTGGATCCTTGAGCACTCCTACCCGCAGGTCGACGACCTCGCCTCGCTCGCGAAGGCGTCCGGCGCCAAGTCCCTCACCGCGGGCACCGCTGCCGCGGGCACCCAGGTCGCCATCTGGCGCTTCTCGGACAAGGCCGACGTCACCGCGGTCAACGAGGACGCCGAGAAGCTCGCCGACTACCTCGAAGACAAGGCCCAGGACTCGACCGAGCCCCAGGCCTCGCTGACCCTGAGCCCGGCGGCCGTCTCCGGCCAGGCCGGCGGCCTGCTCGGCCCGGTCACCGTGCACACCGACGCGGCCGAGGCCACGGTGGCCCCGCCGGCCGACGCAGTCGCCAGCGGCGTCAAGATCACCGACAAGGACGGCAACCCCGTCTCGAAGGCGACCGATGGCACCGAGCTCTACTTCGACGTGCCGAAGGGCGCCACGGACGGCACCGCCTCGCTCACCGTGCAGGCGACCACCTCGGTTCCGGTCGGCCGCGTCTTCACCGGTGTGACGACCACCAGTCAGACTCAGATCCTGGCCGGCTCCAGCGAGTCGGTCGTCTCCGCGCAGGCAGCCGCCACCTGGGCCGCCAAGGGCCCGGTTCCCGCGGTGACCGCGCAGAAGAACTGCGCCGACAACCGCATCGACTTCACCGTGACCAACAACGGTGACCAGCCGTTCAGGTTCACGTTCGCGGTGGCCGGTGACGTTTACACCGTTGAGCCCGGCGGTTCGAAGACCGCGTCGGTCGGCGTCGGGGAGGACAAGTCGTACGACATCACGGTCGTCGGCGTCGACAACGACTTCTCGCAGAACTTCAAGGGCGTCCTCGACTGCGTCACCGCGGCCACCCCGGCTCCGGGCGGCGACGAGGGCACCGACACGCAGACCGGCGCCTCGCCGAGCCCGGCCACGACCGTCGCCGCCGGCGACGTGACCGGCGGTGGTGAGGGCGACCTCGCCGCCACCGGTGGTTCCAGCGCCACCCCGGTCATCGCCGGTGTCGCCGTCGCGCTCGTCGTCCTCGGTGGTGGAGCGGTGTTCTTCCTCCGCCGAAAGAAGTCGGCCGCGGCCGGCCAGTGACGGCCGGGCGCGCACGGTCACCGCGCGCGCCGCACCGTGGCTGAGCAGCTGAGCAGCTGAGCAGCTGGGCTGAGTAGTCGAGCCGAACAGCAGGACCGTACGGCCGAAGGCCCCGGCACCCAGGATTCCAGGGGGTGCCGGGGCCTTCGTGTGTACGCGGGCGAATCCGCGCGGGACCGGGTACGGGCCCGTGGTCACGGCCCGGGGCCCCCGGTGCGGCGCCGCGCCGGGGTCGTCCCCTGGACCCCAACGGGGTCGGCCCCGAGACGCCCCGCGTCGGGAGCTCGCGTCCGTCGGTGGCCTCGTCCGGGGATGTCGCCTTTGCGGCCGCCCAGGTCAGCGGCCCCGCGCGGGACGGGTTTCCCCCGTGGGCTTGTCGTCAGGCAAGATGGGGTGTATCTGCTCCCACCCCTATTGCTGCCGGACGGTTTCTCTTGGCTGAGTACATCTACACCATGCGCAAGACGCGCAAGGCGCACGGCGACAAGGTGATTCTGGATGACGTCACCTTGAACTTCCTGCCCGGCGCGAAGATCGGTGTCGTCGGCCCCAACGGCGCCGGTAAGTCCACGGTGCTCAAGATCATGGCCGGCCTGGAGCAGCCGTCCAACGGTGATGCCTTCCTCTCGCCCGGCTTCAGCGTCGGCATCCTCATGCAGGAGCCGAAGCTCGACGAGGAGAAGACCGTCCTGCAGAACGTGCAGGACGGCGCCGCCGAGATCATGGGCAAGCTGAAGCGCTTCAACGAGGTCGCCGAGCTCATGGCGACCGACTACTCCGACGCGCTGCTGGACGAGATGGGCAAGCTCCAGGAGGACCTGGACCACGCCAACGCGTGGGACCTGGACGCCCAGCTGGAGCAGGCCATGGACGCCCTGGGCTGCCCGCCCGGCGACTGGGCCGTCACCAACCTCTCCGGTGGCGAGAAGCGCCGCGTGGCGCTCTGCAAGCTGCTCATCGAGGCCCCGGACCTCCTGCTGCTCGACGAGCCCACCAACCACCTCGACGCCGAGTCGGTGAACTGGCTGGAGCAGCACCTCTCGAAGTACGCGGGTGCGGTCGTCGCCGTCACCCACGACCGGTACTTCCTCAACAACGTCGCCGAGTGGATCCTCGAACTGGACCGCGGCCGCGCGCTCCCGTACGAGGGCAACTACTCCACGTACCTCGACAAGAAGGCCACTCGCCTCAAGGTCGAGGGCCGCAAGGACGAGAAGCGCGCCAAGCGGCTCAAGGAAGAGCTGGAGTGGGTCCGGTCCAACGCCAAGGGCCGTCAGACCAAGTCCAAGGCCCGCCTCGCCCGTTACGAGGAGATGGCGGCCGAAGCCGACAAGATGCGGAAGCTGGACTTCGAGGAGATCCAGATCCCGCCGGGCCCGCGCCTCGGGTCCATCGTCGTCGAGGTCGAGCACCTCTCGAAGGCCTTCGGCGACAAGGTCCTGATCGACGACCTGTCGTTCACGCTGCCGCGCAACGGCATCGTGGGCATCATCGGTCCGAACGGCGCGGGCAAGACCACGCTGTTCAAGATGCTCCAGGGCCTGGAGACGCCGGACTCCGGCACGGTCAAGATCGGCGAGACGGTCAAGATCTCGTACGTCGACCAGTCCCGCGCCAACATCGACCCGAAGAAGACCCTCTGGGCCGTCGTCTCGGACGAGCTGGACTACATCAACGTCGGCCAGGTCGAGATGCCCTCGCGGGCGTACGTCTCCGCGTTCGGCTTCAAGGGCCCGGACCAGCAGAAGCCGGCCGGTGTCCTCTCCGGTGGTGAGCGCAACCGCCTGAACCTCGCGCTGACGCTCAAGGAGGGCGGCAACCTGCTGCTCCTCGACGAGCCCACCAACGACCTGGACGTCGAGACCCTGTCGTCGCTGGAGAACGCCCTGCTGGAGTTCCCCGGTGCCGCTGTGGTCATCTCCCACGACCGCTGGTTCCTGGACCGCGTCGCCACGCACATCCTGGCGTACGAGGGCGACTCCAAGTGGTACTGGTTCGAGGGCAACTTCGAGTCGTACGAGAAGAACAAGGTCGAGCGCCTCGGCGCGGACGCGGCCCGCCCGCACCGCGCCACGTACAAGAAGCTCACCCGGGGCTGATCACCGTGGCCCGTCACCTCTACCCCTGCCCGCTCCGCTGGTCGGACATGGACGCCTTCGGCCACGTCAACAACGTGGTCTTCCTCCGCTACCTGGAGGAGGCGCGCATCGACTTCATGTTCCGGCTCGCGCCGGGGGACGGTTCGCCGTCCTTCGCGGGCGGTTCCGTCGTGGCCCGTCACGAGATCGACTACCTCCGGCCGCTGGTCCACCGCCACGCGCCGGTCACCGTCGAGTCCTGGGTCACGAAGATCGGCGCGGCGTCACTGACGATCGCGTACGAGATCAAGGACGCGGACCTGGTGTACGTGCGGGCCTCCACGGTCGTCGTGCCCTACAACCTGGTGGAAGGGCGGCCCCGGCGGATCTCCGCCGAGGAGAAGCTCTTCCTCCAGGAGTACATGGAGCAGGAGCCCGCCGCGGCATGACGATGCCCGCGCACTCCGTGCTCTTCGCCGATCCGAGGGAGGCGGCCGATCTCGCCGCCTTCCTCGGTCGGCTGCTCCACTACGACCGCGCCGCCGCCGTCCGCCTCCAGGCGACCGGCGGGGCGCTGGCCGTGTTCGGACGCCCGCCGTCCTTCGACGTGCTCGCGATCCGTACGGCACGCCTGGCCGGTGCCGGTACCGGGAGCCCTGAGACCTTCGACGTCACGGTGTCGGCGGGGGAGTTCCTGGAGACGCTCGACCCTGAAAGCCCCACGGGGGCGGCAGGAGTCCTGCCCGGCCCCGTGACCGGACCGCCGTGGACCGGCATGCTGCCGCCGCGCGGCCCCTGGCGCGAACTCCCCGGGCTGCCGGGGCCGCAGGAGCTGCGCACCGCGCTGAACACGGCGGTCGGCGAGTTCCGCACGCGCGACGAGGCGCTGCCCGAGGACCGTCGCACCCGGGCCGAACGCGATCTGATCGGCCGCGAGATCTGGTCCCGGCCGGTCGGCGGGACCCCGCTCCCGCTGCGCGCCGTGCACGCCGCCCAGTCGCTCGGCTTCCTCCGCCCCCAGCCGGACCTGCCGGTCGGCCTGCTGGCCGCGGGGTCCTGGCTGCGCCTGCGGAGCCCGTACGGCTCCGTCGCCCTGCGTACGGAGGGCAGCGGCAGCCTCGGGGCGCTCCAGCTGTCCGTCGGCCGGCGCTGAAGGCGCCGAACCATGCGCGGGCCGCCGGACGCCGGTTGTTCAGTCGGCGGTGTTCACCATCGATGCCGCCGCGTAGGTGAGGTAGGACCACAGCTTCTGCTCGTGCTCGGGCGAGAGCCCCTGCTCGTCCAGGGCGACCCGCATGTGTCCGAGCCAGGCGTCGTGCGCCGCCCGGTCCACCCGGAAGGGCTGGTGCCGCATCCGCAGCCGGGGATGGCCACGGTGGTCGCTGTACGTCCGGGGGCCGCCCCAGTACTGCATCAGGAAGAGCGCGAACCGCTCCTCGGCCGGGCCCAGGTCCTCCTCCGGGTACATCGGCCGCAGCAGCGGGTCCTCGGCCACTCCTTCGTAGAAGCGGTGCACCAGGCGCCGGAAAGTCGCCTCGCCGCCGACCTGCTCGTAGAAGGTCTGCTCCTGAAGCGTGTCGTGCGGGTTCTCTGTCACCCGTCCATGGTCGCAGACGTACCGGCCGAGGTCGGGGGTCCTAGGACCCTCCCGGCCCCGGCCGTTCCCGCGGTCCACGGCGCGGTACGTACCCCGCCACCGGCCCCGGCTCCGTCACCGCTGCCTCGCGGCGGGGCGCGCCGCGGCGAAGACGAGCCCGGCGAGTGCGCAGACTCCGGCCGACATCAGCAGGGACCACCCGGGGTGCGAGGACGCCGTGGCTCCCATGACGGCGACGCCGAGGGTGGCACCGACCTGGCGCACCGCGTTGAGCAGGCCACCGGCGGCACCCGCGCCGCCCACCGGGGCGGCGTCGACGACGGCCGCGACGACGGCCGGCAGCACGAGGGAGATGCCGAAGCCGGTGAGCAGCAGGCCCGGGGCGAGCCAGAAGGAGTCCCCGTCGGCGAGCACGGTGCCGGCGAGCGCGGCGCCACCGGCGGTCAGCAGGGACAGGCCGGTCAGGACGGGGAGCCGGGGGCCCCTGGCCGCCACGATCCGGCCGGTCAGCGGCGGGTTCGCGGCGAAGGGGACGGTCAGCGGAAGGAACGCGAGCCCGGTTTCCAGCGGGCTCAGGTGGCGCTGCTCCTGGAGGAGCAGCGGCAGTACGAAGAGCGCGCCGGCCAGCGCGAACCCGGTGGCTGCCGCCGCCAGGAGGACGGCCCGGACCCGGGCGGACCGGATCAGCACGGGGTCGAGCACCGGTGACGGGCTACGGCGTTCGCGTCCGACGAAGGCCAGCGTCGCGACGACGCATCCCACCGAGGACACCGCCGCGTGGCCCCAGGAGCGGGCCCCGGCGGCGATCAGCGCGTCCGTGAGCAATGCCAGCGCCGCACCGGCCGCCACCTGGGCCGGCCAGTCGATGGCGCGGGCACCGCGCGGACAGCGCCACGCACGGCTCCGGGTGAGGGCCAGGACCACCGCCCCGACGGGCACGTTGACCAGGAACACCGCGCGCCATCCGGCCGCCCCGACGAGGGCGCCCCCGGCGATCGGGCCGGCCGCGACGGCGGCACCGCTGACCGCGGCCCACACCGAGACCGCGCGTGCCCGCGCGGCGGGCTCCGGGTACAGCCGGCCGATCATCGCGATGGAGGCGGGTACGCACGCCGCGGCGGCGGCGCCGGAGAGCGCCCGGAGCACCAGCAGGGTGGTCAGGCCGGGGGCGACGGAGCTGAGCAGCGACGCGAGGACGAACACCACGACGCCGCCCCGGAAGAGCCGCTCGGCACCGTACTTGTCGGCCGCCGCCCCCGCCGGGAGCAGCAGCGCCGCGAAGGCCACGGTGTAACCGGTGACCGCCCATTGGAGTCCGGCCGTCGACGTGGCCAGGGAGGAGGCGAGATCGGGTTCGGCGACCGACAGCACCGTGGTGTCGAGGAGCACCATGAAATAGCCCAGCGAGATGCCGGTGAGCGCGAGGGCACGCCATCTCCTCGGCAGGGAACGGCCGTGTGAATCGGGCAGGTTGACGACAGCCATGAGGGGACGGCCTCCAGGGGGTCGGGGCGGACGGCTCACTCTGGCCGTTCCGGCGCGGGCGCTCCACCGGCTGCCCCGCACACCGCGTTCGGAATTTCCGAACGCTCCGCCGGGTTCTCCTCCGACATGGAGTTACGTCAACTCAGGTCCTTCGCCGCCGTCGTCGAGCACCGGACGGTGACCGGCGCGGCGGGTGCGCTCGGGCTGGCCCCCTCGTCGGTCTCGCAACAGATCCGCACCCTCGAAACGGCCCTCGGGGTCACCCTGTTCGTCCGGGGTCCCGGAGGGATGGAGCTGACTCCCGCGGGGCAGCGGATGCGAGGCTGGGCGCGTTCCCTGCTCGACACCGCCGAACAGGCCGTCCACGACGTCAGGACCGGGCGCCGGAACCTGAGGCTCGGCGCGCTGGAGACCCTGGCCGGCTCGCACGTCCCGCTGATCCTCACCCGGCTGGCCGAGCGGCGGCCCGGCCTCGACGTCGACGTGCGCTCCGACCGCACCCGCGAAGGGCTGTTCGCCGACGTGGTGGCGGGGCGCCTCGACGCGGCCCTGCTCCTGGACTCGGGCGAGGAGATCGGCGCACTGGGTTTCCCCCCGCCCGCCGAACCCCTGGCCTTCGTCGATCTCGACCCGGTCCCGCTCGTCCTGGTCGCGGCGCCCGGGCACCCGCTGGCCGGGCGGACGGCGCTGACCCCGGCGGACCTCGACGGCGTACGGCTGCTGGTCAACGTGCCCGAGTGCTCCTTCTGGATGGCCGGGGAGCGTGCTCTCGGCGCCGGGCCCGAGCGGATCCGGGCAGGCGGGGTCCCGGTGATGCGCGCCTGGGCCGAACACGGCCTGGGGATCTCGCTGCTGCCCCGCTTCGCGGTCGCGGACAGCCTCCGGACCGGCGCCCTGGTCCGCCTCGGCCTGCCCCTCCCCGACCTCTGTCTGCGTCTCGTCTGGCGAGAGGACCGCGAGTCGGCCCTGTCGGGCTTGCGGGAGACCCTCTACGCCGCCGCGGGCCCGTACCCGGAGGGGTGGGCCGGGCACCCGTGACCGCCCCGCACCCGTGACGGGCGCGCGCCGGTCGCCCACCGGGCACCGCGGCAGGAGAGTGGAGGCATGGGTGCCCGAGCGCGCGAGACGCGTGATCCGTTCGAAGCCGAGGGGGCCGCGGCCCGGCAGGCCATGGTGCGGCTCATCGTGGCCGGCGGCGGGCTGCGCGACCTCGGCTGGCGCGCGGCCTTCGAGGACGTGCCGCGCCACCTGTTCGTGCCGTACTACTACGAGGGCGGTCTCCTCGGCGCCGTGCGTCTCTGGCGCGAGGACGCCGACCCCGTACGCCGCGAGCAGTGGCTGCGCGGGGCGTACGCGGACGGGCCGCTGGCCACCCGGATGAAGGACGGCGAGCTCGTCTCCTCCAGCAGCCAGCCCTCCCTGATGGCGCTCATGCTCGACGAACTGGACGTGCGCGACGGGCAGAGCGTGCTGGAGATCGGCGCGGGCACCGGCTACAACGCGGCCCTGCTCGCCCACCGGCTCGGTGACCGGGCGGTCACCACCGTCGATCTCGACCCGGAGATCACCGAGTCCGCCCGCCGCCACCTCGCCGCCGCCGGATACAGCCCCACCGTCGTCACCGGCGACGGGGCGCGCGGCTGCCCCGGGCGGAGCCCGTACGACCGGATCATCGCGACCTGCACCCTGCCGCTGATCCCCGAGGACTGGCTCGCCCAGTGCGCTCCGGACGCGCGCGTCCTGGCCCCGTTCGCCACCGGGCTGATCTCGCTCCGGGTACGGGATTCGGCGGGCGGACGCCGGGCGGAGGGGCACTTCCTGCACACCCCGGCGTTCTTCGTACCGCTGCGCGGGACTCCGGAGCGGACCGGTGGTCCGGCCCGGCGGATGACCGGGAACGACCTCTTCTCGTTCCTGCTCACGCTGGCGGGCGGCTCGCTCGGGGCGGACGAGGCGATGAACCTCTGGGAGGGGGAGGGCCGCCCCGGGCGGGAACGCTTCGGCCTCACCGTCGACCGGGGCCGCCAGTGGGCCTGGCTGGACGACCCGGAGGGCCCGTACGTATGGCCCCTCACCGGCCACCAGGGGCGGTGAGGGGCC